>JBKQRA010000193.1:0-19129 GCA_052144065.1 Methylovirgula sp.
CTCTAGGCCGGGTCAGCTCTCAGTGGAAATCAACAGCTAGAGATTCTGTGCAATCTGGCTGCGGCCGAATTTGTAATGCCTCTCGGTAGTTTGCCTCCTACGGATCAGCTTCCTAAGATTGAACAACTCATGGTCGACCGTAGAAAATTTGACGTGTCGACCGAAGCCTTCCTCATACGCGTGGTCAAAACGACAGCAGAGCCTGTCTTGATGTTTTGCGCTTCGGCCATTCAGGATGAGGGGGCTCCGCCAGCTTACCGAGTTGATTACAGCGTCGCGTCTAAATCGGCGCCCGCTCTTTTAGCGGCAAGTGCAAATATCCCGCAGGATAGCATTGTACATTCTTGCACGGCAATCGGACAGACGAGTCATGCGTCCGAAACCTGGATTTCTGGAGACAACCTATTAGTTGAGTGCGTCGGCATTCCTGCCTTTGCCGGCGCAACCTATCCTCGAGTTGCGGGCATCGTACGCTTTCATGCGCAAGATGCAGAGATAGATACTTTCAATTTCAGGCACGGAAATGTCCTGGATCCCGTCGGGACCGGCCCAAAAATAATATGCCAATTAGTAAACGATCAAGCTCGCGTCTGGGGAGGCGGAGTAGCCCGCGCCACTGCGCAAAAATATCCTGTGGCGCAGACGCAGTTCTCGCAATGGATTGTGGAGATACCTAAGCGTGAGAGGCTCGGACGGGTGCATTTCGCGGGCGTTGGCAAGGAGATCTATATTGCCAGTCTCATTGCTCAAGAGGGCTATGGAGTGTCTTCGACGCCGCGCATTCGTTATGCCCCCCTCGAAAATTGTTTTCGCGCGATTGCTTCATTTGCTTTGGAGCATCACGCGGCGGTTCATCTTCCTCGCATTGGTGCGGGTGGAAGCGGAGGAGCCTGGGATACCGTTGAAGAAATCATACGAGACACACTGATCGCCAACGGGGTGCGCGTGACCGTCTACGATTTGCCTCCGAAGCGCCAGACGAGAGGGGCTGAGCTTCTCATTTGAACTTCGAGAATAACTCTCTCCGTATTGTTGTTGTTTCCGGCCCTATCAGCGCCGGAAAGTCGTCGCTTGCAGATATGCTTCGCGCGCGCTATGGCGCGATGATCATCAAGACGCGGGATCTCATCCGTAAACAATTGCCGAGCGTCAAAGAAGAGCGCGCAGCCCTGCAACGAGCTGGCGAGCGGTTAGACAAAGCTGATGGTGGTGCATGGGTGAAGAACGCTCTCGTGCGTTTCATAGAAGATAACGTTGGCGGCACAGCAGCCAGCGGTTTTTTCGTTATCGATTCCGCTCGCATACCGGGGCAGGTCGCTGCAATCCGCGAAGCTTATGGCACGGCAGTCCACCATGTGCATGTCGATGCGTCAGACGAGGTGCTGGCAAAGCGCTATGCTGAACGTAACGGAAGGACGCAGGAATTCGAGCGATATGAAGATGTACGCAAGAGCAAGACAGAAAGAGAAGTCCGCAAACTAGCCGATGTCGCCGATACGGTAGTAGCCACAGATCGGTGCACGGCCGAAGCAGTCCTCGTCCGTTCAATTGCCTTGCTTGGTCTCTATCCCCGAATAGCGACACCCTTGGTGGACGTCTTGGTAGGTGGCCAATACGGTAGCGAAGGAAAAGGCAATATAGTCGGCCATGTTGCTCCCGAATATTCGCTTTTGGTTCGCGTGGGGGGCCCTAACGCCGGCCATAAGGTTTTCGCGGAGCCTGAGCCCGAAGCCTACTTTCATCTTCCGTCCGGGACCGAGAGAGCACCCAAGGCCCAACTGCTGCTAGGTGCTGGAGCGGTCATCAACCCGTCGAAACTCTTGCAAGAGATAGCAACCCACCATATTGACGCTGAACGCCTCAGCATCGATCCAGTCGCCATGATTATCGAAAATGAGGACATCGAAAAAGAACGGGAGCTACTCGCCAACATAAGTTCCACCGCGCAAGGCGTCGGTGCAGCCAGCGCTCGAAAAATCATGGGCCGTGGCGGAGAAATACGTCCAAAAGTAAGGCTCGCTAAAGACGTCTCGGACTTGGCGCCATTTATCCGTGAAAGCCAGGCCATTCTGGAGAAAGCCTATCTACGAGGCGATCGTATCTTACTAGAAGGTACTCAAGGAACTACCTTGAGTCTTCACCATGGCCAGTACCCTTATGTAACATCGCGTGACACTACGGTAGCAGGGTGTTTGGCGGATGCGGGTATAGCGTGCACGCGCGTGCGACGTATCATCATGGTATGTCGAACTTATCCCATTCGAGTCGGCGGATCATCGGGCGATATGGCCCTCGAAATCACATATGAGGAGCTTGCCCGCCGTTCAGGGATCGACATCAATGAATTGAAATCGACCGAGACCACAACAACGACCAGGAGGCAACGTCGTCTTGCGGAATTTGACTGGGAACAGTTGCGTCGTTCCACATTACTGAACGGGCCGACAGATATCGCACTTACCTTCGTAGATTACCTAAATAAGTCAAACCGGGCGGCGTTTCGATTTGATCAACTAGAGCTAGGAACCGTCCGCTTTATCGAAGAAGTTGAGCGTGTATCGGGCGTGCCCGTAAGCATGATCTCAACCAAATTCAATTGGCGTAATGTGATAGATAGGCGCTCCTGGTGACGTCGGAAGAGCTTTGCGAGCTTTTAAGAGACTGTCCAACGCTCTATCATATGGCTGAGCGCGGCAGTTGGCGGTCGATCAAGACAAAAGGATTATTGAGCACGAGCGCTTTACTGGATGTCCATGGGATAGCCGACACCAGCCGGACGGAGATTGAAGCGCGTCGGCGCTCGGCGAGTGTGACTTTGAATAGATCCGATTGTGACCCGGTAACTATACGGGATCAACTCCCGATGGATGATAAGGGGTTAGAACGCTGTTTGCAGGATGGAATCACTCCGGAAGAGTGGTACCGACTGCTGAATTCGAAAGTGTTCTTTTGGCTCACACGTGAACGGCTCGTTCGACTCTTGAATGCGGGTACTTATCGCGCGCAGGAGCATGATGTTCTCGAGGTGGACGCAAAATCTCTAATTGACACTCATTACGATCAGATATGCTTTTGTCCGATTAACAGCGGTTGCACGAAGCCGTTCCCTCATCCACGAGGTAATTCGACATTTCTATGTATCGACGATTATCCTTATTCGCATTGGAAAACGAAGCGAAAGCGTGGGGAGCGAGTAGTCGAGTTAGCAATCGATTATGCAGTGTTGGACATCGCAAAACACGTCATGCGTGCGGTAAGAATGAAAGGTTCAGAAGAGCTATCAGTTCTGTGGGAGCGATAGCGCTTGTACGGCAGCGGTCGATTTCGCCAGGCCAGCGAAAAATAATAGCTTGCTGCGTCCGGTGCGACGCTACCGGACAATAAATAATGAGTACAGAATTTGAAGAGCGATCTGCCATACGTACTCATGCGCCATTGAGTGCTATCCCGCTAATACCGAATTTCAGCTTCATACCGCCATTTTCTAATGCCCCGCTCATTGGGATGTTTTGCTATAATTAAATTATGTCCGCACTCTCTATCAGCTCCTTATCTCGCCGACCGCGGTTCCGCCGTGCGTCGGAACCACCGGCCTTCCGGCTCACCGATGACGACGTCGACATCGTACGCCATCTAGCGCGACACCGCTTCTTGCGTTCGACGCACATTGCGGCACTTGTCGGCCGCTCGCTCGACCGGACCAACGATCGCCTCTCACGCCTCTTTCATGCCGGCTATATCGACCGGCCTCGGGCACAGCTCGACTACTATCCAAATGCCGGTTCGGCACCGATGGTCTATGCGCTTGCCGATCGCGGCGCACGGGTGTTGATCGAGCGTGATGGTGTCGACTTTGCCAATGTCGAATGGAGCCGCAAGAACCGCGAAGCCGGCCGACCGTTCATCGAGCATCAATTGGAGATCATGGATTTCTATGTCGCGCTCGAATGTGCCACGCGCGCCCGAGCCGACCTACAGCTCATACGCCCTGCAGAACTCGTTGCCGCCTTTCCTGATCAAACATTCAGTGCAAGCAATCCCTTCGCATTGCGCGCCACTTTCTCGCATCGCGGAGTGGTGCATCACGTAAGCGTTGCGCCGGACCTCGCATTCGGACTGCGGTTTGCGGATGGCTCACGTCGATGCTTCATGGTCGAAATCGATCGCGGCACGATGCCGGTCGCGCGAAGCGACATTCGGCAGACCAGCTTCGAACGAAAGATGCGCGCATACCTGACCGCACATGCCGCTCGACAGCACGAGAAGCAATTTGGCTGGAAGAATTTTCGGGTACTGACGGTCACGACCGATGCCCATCGGACCAGGTCGATGATCGAGACTTTGCGTCAGCTCCGCATCGCGCATGGTGCCGGTCCCGCACTATTCCTGTTCGCCATGCGGGGCGAATTATTGGTGACCAACCCTCTGGCCCATGTGTGGCAAGATGGCCAAGGACGCGCTGCCCGCCTCGTTCCTTGACGTAAAGCAACGCCGGCATAGAGTGTTAGTAGTCCCCGCCATCTCCGAGTGCTGCGCTCCTCGCGAGCAGACGCCAGGCCATCGCCTGGAGCCTGCTTACGCAGGGCATTGCAACCAGCTCTACAGGAGTTTTCCATGGCGGATAGAGATCAACCGCAACAGCCGACGCATCGCGCCTATTCCGTGATCAAGCGTGAAGGCCAGGAGGACTATTGGCTCAACCTCGGATTGGCGTTCCCCCACAAAGATGGCAAGGGCTTCAACATCATTCTTCAAGCTCTGCCTATCGATGGCAAAATCGTCTGCCGAGAGATCGCGGAGGACGAGCCCGAGCAACAATCAGCTCGAACCGCACGCAACGACCGTCCGCAGCGTCGGAGCCGCTAAATGTCCGGCGTTATTGTCCGAAACGCCGTCGTTTGCTTCATCGCCGAGATCGCGCAACTTCCGGACGGCACCTACTGTGTATCGCTGACGGCCACGACGGTCGATGAGGAGGAGCCACAACTTCTCTATCAGGAAATCGACTGCCGGCGAGGCGTGTCACTCGACGAAGCCCTTGCCGTCATTAAGGCGGCCCTTGCGAAATCTGCCTGATGGCGGTCATCGCTGCAGTCGTAGCTCCTTAGGGCGACCTATGAGCCCCGCGCGACCGCGGGGCTCTACTCTCTGATCGATCGATTTCCACGCTCCGCCCCGCGCTTCGGCACCTCATTCCGGGATGCCGATTGCGAGACGGAGGAATCCTATGGCCAGCTCTTTACAGCAACGCGCCAAGCGCGATCGCATTCGTGAGCTCAACGACAAATTCCGCACGACCCTCACTGGCGGCCGAGTTGTTCTCACTTCCGGCGTCGATGCGCTCGACTCCGACGTGAAAGCGACGGTGCTCCGCAAGGTCGCAACCTTCGACGATTTCGGCGAGGAAAACGACCCGCACAAGGAGCACGACTTTGGCAGCTTCGATCTCGCCGAGCGCAAGTTCTTTTGGAAGATCGACTACTACGACCAGACGCTCGCTTTCGGCTCGGACGATCCATCCGATCCAGAGCAAACGACGCGCATGCTCACCATCATGCTCGCCGAGGAGTATTGATCCGCGTGGTACATCATCATTGTCGGCGTCCGGTACGAGGGATGAAGATCTTGCACCCGCGCCGAGCCATTCGGGATGAAGGGGGAGCCGTCGACTATCTTCCCAGAAAACGGCTGACGGTCGCTTCTCCGAGCCCACGCCGCCCTTGGAGATCAATTAGGGCTAAAGCCCCGCTTTGTGCGGGGCTCTTTTGTTCCTCACGCATTCATGTCATCATGATTATTCAGGTTGGTACAAAAAAATTGATAACGCTACAATGTAACCTATGTCGTGGGTTCGATGCCCGTTACAGTCCGATTTTTTCTGGGTAGTTTCTGGGTAGAAATGTCAAACGTGAGCTCCTAAAAATTAGTAATTTCAACTCGATGTATATGCCTTAGATTCCCTCTTGCGCACCACTCGCTTCTCAAAAATTTGGATCTTCCGAAGCCTGAAAGGCCATAGCGGTCGTCTGCGGGTCGAGCCGGATCATTTTGGTCTCGTCGACGCAGCCGTCGTCGATGATGGCAACGGAATCATAGCCGAACGCCGGATAGCGCCCGATGATGACGCCTCCACGGGGCAAACGAGAAGAAAGTTGCGCGGGGTGGCCTACACGTTTTCAACGCATCACGCTTCGTTGAAGCCGCCCGTCTCAGCGCTGCAATCGCGCCCCTGTCATCAAGGTGAGCCATTCGTGGTCTAGCTTTGGGCAACCGCAAAAACCGCGTCTTTGCTTCCAAAAACCGTCTTCGCTTCCATGTCCAACGAGTTCGTGCTCCCGCCAGCGGGCTCTGGCGCGGAACCCCTGCGCTCGCCTCGATTGCAGCTTCTCAATCGCGAGTTTGGCATCCACCAAAGGCGTCCGCGTGGGCTCTCCAATGATGCCGTGCGCCGCGCCATTGCGGCGCTCGATGTCTCGACGATCGATCTGGCCCTGTCGGAAGATGTGCTTCTCGATTTCATCGCGCCGCAGCCGCAGCCGATGCGTCATCTCTTCACGCATTTTGCTTTGCCGCCGGAGACCGATGCGGCGCGCATGGAAACTGCGCTGTCGGAAGACAGCCGCCGCGCGCGGCTCATGCTGCGCAACATCAAGGAATTCTGCCGGCGCCGCCGCCAAGCGCAGTTTCATCGCCGCTATTGCGCTGGCGAAGATCGGCCGATCCTGATTTCCGACGGCGATTCCTGGTTTCATTTTCCGGTCTTTCTGCGCGATGTGACAATCCAATTGTCGAGCGATCATCTTGTCTGGCCGCTGGCGAGCGCCGGCGACACGCTGAAAAACATGGTCTTTGGAGATGAGACGACTAATGGCCGGCGCTATGTTCGCGGCCTCAACGATTATGGTCACGAGGCCGATGCCTTTTTGTTTTCCGGCGGCGGCAATGATCTGATTGGTATCGACCCTGACGGCTCGCCGGCGCTTCTGTCTTATGTCAGGCCCTATGAACGTGGCCGTTCCGCCGCATGGTTTATCGACACGCCCGAGTTTCGCCGCCGCGTCACCTATATCGAAGCCACGCTCCGTCATGTCTTCGCGGAGATTGCGGCGCTGCGGCCGAAGTTGCCAGTTTTGATTCATGGCTATGATTATGTGCTGCCCTGGCCCTGCGGGCCAGATGACCGGCGCAATCCGAAATGGACGCGCAAGGATCACTTCTTCGGCTCGGCCGTGCGCAAACTGGGCATTCACGATCCCGTCTTGCAGACGGACATCGCGCGCTCTGTGATCGACGCGATCAATGATCTCCAGCGCCGCCTTGCCGGCGGCAATGTGCGCGGCGGCGCTTTCGCGCATGTGTTCCATGTCGATGTGCGGTGCACGATCAAGCGCGATGAATGGGCCGACGAGATCCATCCGATGAATTGCGGCTATGCGCGCGTGGCCAACCGGTTTCGCAGCGTGCTTGCCGGGCTTGGCATCAGCGGCCGATAAGAGACAATCCGGGGCGAATGCAAAAGCCCCGCATTGCTGCGGGGCTTCATTTATTGATCGACAGAATTGGAATGCAACTGAAACAATCAGTTGCAGACGCGCCGCGGACCCCACGGGGTCGGACGCCACCAGCAGTGATGCCAGCCGGGGCCAGGACCACCCCAATTGCGGCGGCAGCCGCCATAGGGACCACGATGCCAGCCCGGGCCGCAGCCGCCGGCGACAAGCGTGATTCCCGGCGCTTGGTCGGTGGTCACCGGGGCGGCAGGCATGGCCTGCGCGTCGAAAGCGACGCCCACGAGCATAAAGCCCGCAGCCGCCAAGGTCGGAACAATTTTGATCATCTCGTTCTCCCTACAGAGCCGCAGGGCATTTTGCTTCCGGCTGTTCGCAGATGCGAAAGTGCGGAACGCCCAACGGCACCGGTAGAATGACGCAAGACAGATGAACAGCCGATGACGCGAATCGCACGAATCCACGCCTAATTCTTAGTCGATGAAGCCACGCTCGCGTGCCTGCGCCTCCGCGAAAAACCGGGCGGCCGCGGCGAAATCTGTGGCGTCATGCGGCGTCACATGCGTATTGCCGAGCGTCAGACCCTCGCCGACCACGCGCTTGCCGTCGCGGCTTTCGATATAGAAAGCATAGCGGTGCAACTCGGCGACATGCCGCACGAGTATCGTTTCAGCGTCCATCTGATCGACGCTGAACTCCGCCTCTTCATTGTCCTCTGCCATTTGACGTCCTGTCGATCAAAGCAAGGCAGCGGCAAAATTTGCGCCACTCTGCGGCGATTTGGCCGCCTGGCGCGCGATTTCATTGGGTTTTCCGGAACTGCGGAATTGCCTCGCGCCGGTATTAATATAGATTTGTGGGTGATCAAAGCGGGGGAACCAGCGAGCTATGGCCCTGACACCATTCGAATATGTCACCTCAAACAGCGACGGCGTGATGCTGATGGCGCGCGACGAGCCGATGCTCGTCCAGGCCACCATCCCAACCGACGCGATCGATGGCTTCTTCGATCTGCGGAATGCCTCGCCCTTTGATCGTCAGACGGTGGTTCTCGCCAATCTCGAAAACATCGGACGGATCGCGGCCGGCAAATATGAACGCGGCGAATTGAACTATCTCGACGTTGCCGATCTGCGCGTTGCCAATATTCGCGTCAGCCTGTTCGATCTGAAGGCCTCGGGCCTGCTGCGGTCCGTCGGCGCCCAACGCCCAGAGGCGTAAGGAGCGACATCTCATTGCAATATCCATTTGGCACGGTGCCTTTATGCGCTGCGAAAAGGTATGTGCGGCGGCGCACCGGCCGCGCTTTATTGTTTGAAATGCGATTGCTCTGTGATTGCCGCTGTTTGTAAAATCGGCGGCGATAGGCTTCGGCCATTTTTGTTTTTTTTTGCGAGCAAGATCATGGCGGAACGAAATTGGTTTTTCACCTCTGGCGATCGGCAAGAAGGGCCGCTGCCGGAATCCCAGCTTAAGAGTCTGATCGCGTCGGGCCAGGTCACTGCCAATACGCTCGTCTGGAGCGAGGGCATGCCGGAATGGCGCCGCGCCGCCGATATTCCGGGCCTCATGTCGGTTGCGCCGCCGAGCGTGCCGCCAGCCTATCCGCCCTTGCCTGGTAGCGGCGCCTATGCGGGTGCCCCTCAAAGTGGGTTTCAAGATGGGCATCTGTCCTCGACCTTCACCGTCTGGGGGCTGTTTTGGCGCAGCATCGTTTACATGCTCGGCATCATGCTCGTCGTGCCGGCGCCTTGGGCGGCGACTGCCTTCTACCGCTGGGCAATCGCGCAGATCCAAGTGCCGGGCCGTCCGGCGATCGGCTTCACTGGCAAGCCCGGCGATATTTGGTGGGCTTTCGTGCTCACCGGCCTCTGCATCTGGCTCAATCAATATTTACAGGCGGAGCACCATTATTGGTATCTCACCCTGGTGATCGATGTCGCCGAATGGGTGCTGTCCTGGATGATCCTGAAATGGGTTGTCGCCAATATCAGCTCAGACGGACGGCCGTTGCCGCTGCGATTCATCGGCGAGGTGCTGCCCTATGTCGGCTGGCAGCTGCTGCTCGCCGTGTCCTTCTTCACCATCATCGGCTGGGCCTGGGTGACGACGGCCTGGACGCGCTGGATGTGCCGCAATATCGAAGGCACAAGGCGCGAGATCATCTTCACCGGTACTGGCTGGGAAGTGCTGTGGCGCGTCTTCGTCATCGCGATCACCGCCATCTTCATCATCCCGATTCCGTGGACGATGCGCTGGTATGCGCGCTGGTTCGTGTCGCAATTCGTGCTGAAAGAGCGCGCGCTATAAGGCGCGCGTCCTTCGGTCTCTTGCCTTCGGCTTAATGGCCTTCGAAGGCGATGAGCGTGCGCACCGGAACGCCGAGCGCTTCGAGCTTCTTGGCGCCGCCGAGTTCCGGCAGATCGATCACGAAACAAGCGGCGACGACGTCGGCGCCAAGCTTGCGCAAGAGCTTCACCGCGCCCTCGGCCGTGCCGCCGGTCGCGATGAGATCGTCGACGAGAATGACTTTCTCGCCGGCGACGAGTGCATCCTCGTGCATCTCCATTTCGTCGACGCCATATTCGAGCGAATAGCCGATCGACACCACCTTATGCGGCAGCTTGCCCTTCTTGCGGATCGGCACGAAACCGATCGACAGCTGATGTGCGACGGCACCACCGAGGATGAAGCCGCGCGCTTCCATGCCCGCGACCTTGTCGACCTTGGTGCCGGCAAAAGGCTGCACCAATTCGTCGATGGCGCGGCGAAAGGCCGAAGCATTGCCGAGCAATGTCGTGATGTCGCGAAACATGATGCCCGGCTTCGGATAGTCGGGAATCGTCCGGATCGCCGCCTTCAAATCGCTTTGCAGATTCATGGTTGAGAGACTCGCTTCATAATGGCTTCGAGTTTTTTCAAGAGCGCGGGATCGCGCGCCTCCGGCTGGGTGATGAGGGCTGAATCGAGCGCCCGGTCCGAGCCGATGGGACAGCCTTCGTGCTCGGCTGGAAAATCGCGCAGCAGCCGTGCAATGAGACGCGCCGCATTGTCGGTGTTGGCGGCAAGCGTCTTCAAGACAGCCGCGACATCGACGTGATCGTGATCTGGATGCCAGCAATCGAAATCGGTAACCATGGCGACGGTCGCATAGGAGATTTCGGCTTCGCGCGCGAGCTTGGCTTCCGGCAGCGCGGTCATGCCGATGACGTCGAAGCCGGCAGCTTTATAAGCAAGCGATTCCGCCTGCGACGAGAATTGCGGGCCTTCCATGCAGACGTAAGCGCCGCCTTTGACGTAATCGATGTTTTCCGCATCGGCGGCAGCGGCGATGCGGGCCTGCAGCGCCGGCGCGATCGGATGCGCCATGGAGACATGCGCGACGCAGCCATTACCGAAGAAGGAGCTTTGCCGGCCAAAGGTCCGGTCGATGAATTGATCGACGAGGACGAAGAGGCCGGGCGGCAGCTCCTGCTTGAACGAACCGCAGGCCGAGACCGAGACGATATCGGTGACGCCGGCCAGTTTCAGCGCATAGATATTGGCGCGGTAATTGATGCCCGAGGGCGAGAGCACATGGCCGCGCCCGTGCCGGGCAAGAAACACGACTTGCGTCGCGCCGATCCGACCGAAGCGCAGCGCGTCGGAAGGTTCGCCCCAGGGCGTCGTGATGCGCTCTTCGCGCAGATCCTCAAGGCCGGGCAGATGATAGACGCCGGAGCCGCCGATGATCGCGACGATCGCTTTTGTCATGAAAGATCCCGCTGGAGGTCCCTGGAATGTCGTTCGCGCCTTGAGAGCGGCGCGCAGTTTCGGCGCCGCGGCAAGGCGAGGCAAGGGCCAAGCCGGAAATTTCGTGAGCGTTGCTGTCGCAGGCGGAAGCTATGTCAGTCGAGGAATTGAATCGAGAAAATGTGATCGTTGGCGCCGGAATAATACTCCTGCCGCATACGTAACGAAGGGTGAGACGGAACGTATAGCAGTCGCAAGGGGCGATCAGGAGGATAGCCGATGTTCATTCGCCAGAAGAAGCGCTGGGAAATTCCGGAAAGCGAAGCGACGCCTGAAGCGTTCTTCGGCATGCGCCGCAGCCTGTTGAAGGCCGGCGCCGCTGCGCTCGCCGTCGAGGCGCTCGGCGTGCCGCCGCTCTTTGCTGCTGCTGATCCGCAAGATCCGACCGCGTCGCTTTATCCGGCCAAGCGCAATCCCGCCTATACGCTTGACCGGCCGGTGACGCCGGAAGCGGTCAATACCCATTACAACAATTTCTACGAATTCGGCATGGGGAAGAATGCCGGCGAAGACGCCGAAGTCCTGCAGACGCGGCCTTGGACCGTGCAGTTCGACGGTCTTGTCGAAAAGCCGCAAACGGTGGCGATCGACGATCTCATCCGCAAAATGCCGCTGGAGGAGCGGCTCTATCGGCATCGTTGCGTCGAGGCCTGGTCGATGTCGATCCCCTGGACGGGGTTCGCGCTGAAGGCGCTCGTCGATTACGCAAAGCCGCTCTCGGGCGCCAAATATGTGCGGTTTCAGACCTTCATGGATCCGAAGATCGCGCCCGGCCAGCGGCAGTTCTGGTATCCATGGCCCTATGTCGAAGGCCTCACCATGGCGGAGGCGACGAATGATCTCGCCTTCATGGTGACGGGCGCCTACGGCAAGCCGCTCGCCAAATGTTTCGGCGCGCCGCTGCGGCTCGCGACGCCGTGGAAATATGGCTTCAAATCGGCGAAGTCGATCACCAAGATCTCCTTCGTGGCGGATCGGCCCAAGACTTTTTGGGAGGCGCTTGGGCCTTCGGAATATGGCTTTTGGGCCAACGTCAATCCGGATGTGCCGCATCCGCGCTGGAGCCAGGCTTCGGAAGAGATCATCGGCACCGGCGGCCAGCGCCGGCCGACGCTCATCTATAACGGCTACGGGCCGGAGGTCGCCGGCCTCTATAGCGGCCTGACCAGCGAGCACCTGTTTATGTGAGGAGGCTCTTGCCGCATGCGCGGACTTGATCCGCGCATCCAGGCGCTGCTTTTTGAAGCGTGCGCCCATTTGAAAACGCTGATGCCTAGATGGCCGGGTCAAGCCCGGCCATGACGCGTTGCTAACTTCTCCTGCAAGCGGAGAAGCTCAGGCGCCCCCTCAATGCGGGACGTTCGCCCAGATCTTTTTCTTGGTGAAGTAGAGCAGTCCGGCGAAGACGATCAGGAATATGATCACATGCAAGCCGAGCTTCTTGCGGGCCTCGAGCTTCGGTTCGGCGGCCCAATAGAGGAAGGCGGCGACATCTTTTGAATATTGCGCGACCGTCTGCGGCGAGCCGTCCGTATAGGCGACTGCGCCATCCGTCAGCGGCTTTGGCATCGCGATCTTATGGCCGGGGAAGTAAGCGTTCCAATTCGGATCGTCAGCGTGGGTATAGCCGTTCAGAATGCCGACGATATAGTCGGGGCCCTTCTCCTGATATTGCGTGAACGCATCGATGACGAAGAGCGGGAAGGGACGCGGGAAGCTGCGCGCCTTGGCGAGGTCCGACATGTCGGGCGGCGCCGCGCCGAAGGAGGCCGCAGCGGCCTCGTCGTTCGGGAAGGGCGACGGGAAACGGTCCGACGGACGGCCGGGACGCTCAAACATCTGACCCTGGTCGTTCGGGCCGTCCTGCACCTTATAGGTTGCCGCCAGCGCCTTGACCTGGCCTTCCGAGAAGGACGGGCCGCCCGGCTCGCTGAGATCGCGGAAGGAGAGCAGCTTCATCGAATGGCAGTTCGAGCAGACCTTCTGATAGACCTCGAAGCCGCGCTGCAGCTGGGCCTGATCGAATTGCCCGAAGGCGCCGGCGAAACTCCAGCTCTGCCGCGGCGGGATCGGCTCTTCATTGCCGGCCTGGTTTTCTGCCGGACCTTCGGCCCGCGCGGCAACACTGGCGAACATCACGCCGCCGAGCATCAGCGCACTCAATGTCAGTAGCTTTGGCGCTACCTTGAAGAGACCCGTTGTCTTAGGGACCATGGTCTTATTCCTAAAATGCGTTGCTCGCGGTTCAGGCGCTAGTCTTGGCTGGCTCTGGGCCGAGGACCGAATCAGCGATCGATGCCGGCAGCGGCTTCGGTGTCTCGATGAAGCCGAGCAGCGGCAGGATGACGAGGAGATGCAGGAAGTAATAGGTCGTCAGAATGCGGCCGACGGTGACATAGGCGCCTTCCGGCGGCATGGCGCCGATATAGCCGAGGCCGATGCAGCAGGCGACGAAGACCCAGAAGAAAATGCGATAGAGCGGCCGGTAGACCGCCGAGCGGATCTTCGAGGTGTCGAGCCAGGGCAGGAAGGCGAAGAGGATGATCGCCCCGAACATGGCGCAGACGCCGCCGAGCTTCGACGGGATCGAGCGCAGGATCGCGTAGAAGGGCAGATAGTACCATTCCGGCACGATATGGACCGGCGTCTTCAGCGGGTTCGCCTGAATGTAATTGTCGGCGTCACCGAGATAGTTCGGGATGTAGAAGATGAACCAGCAATAGAAGATCAGGAAGCACACGAGGGCGAAGGCGTCCTTCATCGTGAAATAGGGATGGAAGGGCAGCGTGTCCTTCTCCGACTTCACTTCGACGCCGGTCGGATTGTTCGAGCCCGGCACATGCAGCGCCCAGATGTGGAGAACGACCACGGCGGCGATCATGAAGGGCAGAAGATAATGCAGCGAGAAGAAGCGGTTCAGCGTCGCATTGTCGACTGCGAAGCCGCCCCAGAGCCAGGTCGTGATCGAATCGCCGACGACCGGGATCGCCGAGAAGAGGCTGGTGATGACGGTCGCGCCCCAGAAGCTCATCTGGCCCCAAGGCAGCACATAGCCCATGAAGCCCGTCGCCATCATCAGGAGATAGATGATGATGCCGAGGATCCAGAGCACTTCGCGTGGGGACTTGTAGGAGCCGTAGTAGAGGCCGCGCAGAATGTGGATATAGACCGCGATGAAGAACATCGAGGCGCCGTTGGCATGCGCATAGCGCATCAGCCAGCCATAGTTCACGTCGCGCATGATGTGTTCGACGGAGGCGAATGCCATCGTCGATTCCGGCGTGTAATGCATCGCCAGGATGACGCCGGTGACGATCTGCGCCACCAGCATGAACGATAGGATGCCGCCGAAGGTCCACCAATAATTGAGATTGCGCGGGTTCGGGAAGGTGACGAAGGACGAATGCAGCAGGCCCATGATCGGCAGGCGGCTTTCGAACCACCGGGCGAGGCCGCTTTTCGGGACATAGGTCGAATGGCCGCTCATGCTTTTCAGCTCTCTCAAGGATCGATTGCGCCGGCTCTCATCGACACCGGCACAGGCCGATGCCGCGCTAAATTGCCCGATCAGCCGATCGAAATCTTCGTGGCGGACGTGAACTTATAGGTGGGAACAACAAGATTATAGGGAGCCGGCCCCTGGCGGATCCGGCCCGACGTATCATAGACCGACCCGTGGCAGGGGCAGAACCAGCCGTCATAGGGGCCTTGATGGCCGAGCGGCACGCAGCCGAGATGGGTGCAGATGCCAATCACCACGAGCCATTCGGGCTTTTGCACGCGGGAGGCATCGGTGGCGGGATCGCGCAATTCGCTGAGCGGGACGGCGACCGCCGCCGCAATTTCCTTCGGCGTCCGGTGCCGGACGAAGACCGGTTTGCCGCGCCATTTCACAGTGACGATCTGACCCGCCGCGACATTGGTGAGGTCGACTTCGGTCGCTGCGGCAGCGAGCGTCGAGGCGTCGGGATTCATCTGATCTATCAGGGGCCATACAGCGGCGCCGACGGCAACCGCGCCAGTCGCGCCCGTGGCGATGAACAGAAAGTCTCGCCGGGTCGGTTCGCCCATGGTTGCGCTGGCCACGCTTTCCTCCTTGGAATTGCAACATCGGTTGGGGCCGACGCCGTTGGCAAAGCACCGGCGAGGCTGCCGGCCCAAGCGGCCCTGACATAGAGGCAACCGCGAAATTGCCGCAATGCGGCGCTTCGCCACTCTCGCTACAGCCTTCATGCAGGCGACTCAAGGGCTGATTGCGCCCCTAAGTAATTGCCCTGCGGGATGAGCGGAGACGTTACGCTTTCGTGAAGCGCGCGGCGCGGGATCGGCCAAAAGAGGGAGGCCAAGAAGCAGGTTAAGCGGCGCGGATCTGGCCGAGGAAATGACCGATCTCGCGGCGCAGCGCCTCGGCGTGGCGGCCGAGATCGGCGGCGGCGCTCAACACCTGGCTCGCGGCGCTGCCGGTGTCGGCGGCCGCCGATTCGACTGTCTGCATGCTGCGATTGACCGTCTGGGTGGAGGTCGCCGCCGTCTGCACCGCGGCGGCGATCTCATTGGTCGCGCCGGCCTGCTGGAACATGGCGGCGGCCACGGCTGCGGCTATTTCGTTCATATTCACGATGGTGGCGTCGATCCGGTCGATCGCATCGACCGCCTCGCCGGTTGCGTCCTGCACGGCGGCGATCTGGGCGGCGATCTCCTCGGTCGCGCGATGCGTCAGAGTCGCGAGATTCTTGACTTCGCCCGCGACGACCGCAAAGCCGCGGCCAGCCTCGCCCACGCGCGCGGCCTCGATCGTCGCATTGAGCGCCAGGAGATTGGTTTGGCTCGCGACCTCGCGGATCAGATCGACGACCTGGCCGATGTGGGCCGCGGCGCCTGCGAGACGCTGCATGATCGCATCGGCGCGCTTGGCCTCGTCCACGGCGCGGCGGGAAATCTTTGAGGATTGCGACATGCGCTGGCTGATATCGCCAATGCAGATCGACATTTCCTCAGCGGCGCGCGCCGCGCTGTCGGCGCAGGCGGCGGCGCGTTCCGCCGCCGAATTGACGGCGGTCGCTTCCTTGGCGGTGCCTTGCGCGCTGTGCGACATGGCGCGTGCCGTCGCGTCCATTTCGATCGAGGCTGTCGCCAGCGCCTTCGCGAGTTCATTGCCGGATCGATCGAAGGCGGCGATATAGCTTTCGATGGCGAGCCGCCGTTCTTCCTTCCAGGCGCCCTCCTTGGCCTTTTCGGCTTCCAGCGCGCGGCGTTGCAGGGCATTTGCCTTGAAGACCTCGACGGCGGATGCCATGCGCGAGATCTCGTCGCGCCCCTCATGCGGGATTGCCACATCGAGCTTGCCTTGCGCCAGCGTCAGCATCGTCTGATTGAGGCGGACAAGCCGGCGGATAACGCGGCGATCGACATAGAAGAGCGCGATCATGAGCGCGACCGCGAGATTGCCGATGACCAGCGCGATCAGCACGGCGACGCTTTTGGCGACAGTGGCGCTGGCTGTATCGACTGCCTTCTGCGAGGTCTCGCGCGCCGCGGCGACGGCGGTCTCGACCTGCGTCGCGAGCACCTTCGCATATTTCTGATTCACCGCGACAAGCCGCCAGCCGTCCGCAATCGCGTCGAGCTCGCGCCGCCGGACGGCGAAAATGCCATCATTGCCCTTGCCGAGCGCGATCATTGCCGAGAGCGCCGTCCGCAAGTCCCGCGTCAGCGAATTGTCGTCGAGGCTCGCCGCCTCTTTGAGGGCGCGATAGCTGCCGGCGGTGAAGCGGTCGAGCAGCGGTGGCAGAAGATCGGTGCTGGGGCTGAGCGCGACTTCGCTCAACAGGCCGATTTCGAAATTCGCCTCGGCCCTGAGGTCGGCGAGCGCCAGCACCTCCGGCGCGGCGCCGTCGGCAAGCGTGGTCAACAGGGCGGATGCTTTCGCCGGATCGGTGCTCTTGCCGGCGATCTGCAGGCCCATCAGCAGATTGAAGCCGGCATCGTCGAAGAGCGGCGCGAGCGTCTCGGTGAGCTTATGATGTTTGGCGACGGCGGCGCGCACGAGGCGCTGGCGCTGGCCGCTGAGTCGTAGCCGCGTATCGACGGATTTGGCGAGCGCCTGCATGCTCACGTCGAGATCATGCGCGCTTTCGCGCAACGCCGCGATCAGAGCGGGGCTGACTTCACCGTTCTGCAGGCGATCGACGCTTGCTGAGATGGCGCGCCGCTCGACTTCGAGGAGACCTATGCTGTGGTCGAGCGCGGCACGATCCGTCGCTTCCGGCAGCGCTGCGGCGCCGGCCGAGAACTCCGCCGCCTCGCGGGCGAGCACTAAAGCATTGGTGATCCCGGGAATGCCGTCGCGCTCGATATGGGTGAAGCTGCGGGCGATAAAGTAATAGGACAAAAGCGCGACGCAGCTCGCGACAAGCGTGAGCCCTGCAACGCATGCGAAGGCGATGAACAGCCGGCCGCGAATGCCGAGCGAAAAGTCGCGCAGCCGCGCCAGTGGCTCTTCTTCAATGGCGGTGATCGCGGTCACAGGACGCGTCCGTTCTGCATCGCGCGGCTTTGAGGTCTCATTGCGAAACCTCCGCGAGCGAATTGATGGCTCTGACCTTCTCATCGGCGCCGATCATCGTCAGAAAGACGGCATTCGAGCCGCGATTATTGTCCGGCCGATAGGTGAGACGCAGGCCCTGCAGATTGAAGCTGCTGTGGAAGATGGTGGAAAGAAGCGCCTGACGGCTCGGCTCCTCGGGGCCTTTTTCCAAAGCGCTGACGATGAGGCGTCCGACGAGATAGCCTTCGAGACTGACGAAATCCGGTTTGCTGCCGGGATCGAAAGCCTCGATCGCATGATGATAGTGCGCGACGAGCGGTATTGAACCGTCGTTCGGAAACGGCACGACCTGCGACACCACGATGCCGGTGCCATCTGGGCCAAGCTCTTTGGCAAGGCGATCGCTGCCGACGAAGGAGATGGAGGCGAAGACCGGCTTCATCTGCAAAAGATGCGCGAGCCGAACGAAGGTCGCGCAGGGCTTATAGGGGCCGATGAGGATGACGGCTTCGGGCTTGGCCTTTTGGATCGCGAGAAGCGCCAGTTTCACCGCCGTCGTGTTGCGCTCGAAAGTCCCTTCGGCGACGAGGCTCATATTGCGCCGGTCGAGCGCCAGCTGAACGCCGGTCAAGCCGGCGTGACCGAAGGAATCGTCCTGATAGAGAATGGCGATGCGGCTGAAATGCAGGTCTTTGATGAGATGATCGACGAGCGTCTCGGTTTCTTCGTAATAGGACGCGCGCACATTCACGACATCAGGCTTGAAAGGCGTCCGCAGAAATTCGGCGCCTGTAAAGGCGCCGATGAAAGGAACGCCGGCGGCATCGGCGATCGGTTCGGTGGCGAGCGACGTCGGGGTCCCGACCGCGCCGACGAGCGCGAAAACCTTGTCCTTCTCGATGAGTTCCTTGGTGACCTCGATGGATTTGTCGGGCTCATAGCCGTCGTCGAGCGAGATCAATTCGAGCTTGCGATGATGCACGCCGCCGAGCCGGTTGGCTTCGTCGAAGGCGGCCAGGAGGCCGAGGCGCATGCCCTGGCCGAGCGCCGCAGCGGGGCCTTTCAAAACGGCGGCCTGACCAAAGACGATATGGGATTGATCAACGCCCGGCTCGGCCGCAATTGCTGCAGTGGGCTTCAGGGCGCTGGACGAAAGCGCGCAAGCCAAAGCGATTTGGGCGGCAATGACAAACTTATTCAACATGATAGGAAATCTGAGGCAGCGAGTAGCCCAGAGCATCCTTGAATATGGTAAATAATGAATGAGCGAGCTACCGGAGAC
>JBKQRA010000194.1:0-84177 GCA_052144065.1 Methylovirgula sp.
ATGAGCGTGCCGGCCAGGGATCATTCGCGGCACGCGATGCGCGTGCCGGCCGTGGATCATTCGCGGCACGCGATGCGCGTGCCGGCCGTGGATCACGCGCCTGAAAAGATGCTCGCAAAGATGCCAAACCGCAGCGGACGCGCTAGAACAGCGCTATGGAAGCGGCTGCGATTCGCATCATCGGCATCGATCCGGGCCTGCGCAATATGGGTTGGGGCATCGTCGAGCTCGCCGGCTCGCGGCTGATCTATGTCGCGAGCGGAACGATCCGCTCGCATGAAAAGGCAGCGCTCTCCGATCGGCTCTGCACGCTGCATGAAGGTCTCGGCGCGATCGTCGCCGATTACCGGCCGCATGAGGCGGCGATCGAAGAGGTCTTCGTCAATCGTGATCCGCAATCGGCTTTGAAGCTCGGCCAGGCGCGCGGCGTGGCACTTGTCGTGCCGGCGCTGGCCGGTCTCCCCGTCATCGAATATGCCGCCAATCTTGTGAAGAAGACCGTCGTCGGCGCGGGCCACGCGGAAAAGGCGCAGGTCGCCATGATGGTCAAAGTTCTGCTGCCGAAATGGAAGGAGATGGCGACGGAAAAGCTCGGAGCCGATGCTGCCGATGCTCTGGCTGTTGCGATTACCCATGCGCGCTTTCGCGGCACACATGTGAAAACGCCGGAAAAGTTTTTGGGGCTCGGCCGCGGATGATCGGCAAGCTGACCGGCCTCATCGATACGATCGGCGAGGATTTCATCATCCTCGACGTGCAAGGCGTCGGCTATCTCGTCCAATGTTCGACGCGGACCTTGGCGCAGCTCGGCCCAATCGGCGCGCCAGCGAAGCTCGCGATCGAGATGCATGTGCGGGAAGACTCGATCAAGCTTTATGGCTTTGTGAGCGACACGGAACGCGACTGGTTTCGGCTCTTGCAGACGGTGCAGGGCGTCGGTGCGAAAGTCGCGCTCGCTGTTCTCGGCGCGATGAGCGCGAGCGAGCTGGCCGCCGCGATCGCCCGGCAGGACAAGGCGCAGATCGCCCGCGCGCCGGGCATAGGGCCTCGCCTCGCCGCGCGTCTAGCAGCCGAGCTCAAGGATAAATTGCCGACGGGCATCGCGCTCGCCGAGACGCATATCGTCGCGGCTGACAAAGCCCAGGAGCTAGAGCCGGCGGCGGCGCAAGACGCCATCGCCGCTCTCCTGACCCTCGGCTATGGCCGGCCGCAGGCGGTCGATGCCGTCGCCGCCGCCACTCAGTCGCTGGGCGAGGGCGCCGAGACCGCGGCGCTGATCCGGCAAGCCTTGAAGCATCTCAGCCGATAGGACCATGCCGGCGCGGGCCCTCCCGCTTGGCCCCAGGAACCTTAAATAGTTTAATGCGTTAGCAGTTTTCTCGGTGCGCTATTAAGAACGAGCCTTGAGGCAGAATTATCGCTTTCGTCTCGATTTTCTTGCGGCTTGGTTTTAGAAGGACAGCATGTTCTCCGCGGAAGAAGTCGAACGCTACGCGCGCCATCTCGTGCTGCGCGATGTCGGCGGGCCGGGTCAGCAAAGGCTGAAGGCGGCGCGCGTTCTCGTCGTCGGCGCGGGCGGGCTTGGCGCGCCGCTCATCCAATATCTGGCGGCGGCGGGTGTGGGTACGATCGGCATTGTCGACGATGACAGCGTGTCCCTGTCGAATTTGCAGCGGCAAGTCCTTTATACGACCGGGGATGTGGGGCGCCCGAAAGTGGTCTGCGCCGCGGGCGTCGTCCGCAAGCTCAACCCGCATGTCGAGGTTAAGCCCTTTCAGCTGCGGCTCGATGCCGAGAATGCGCCGCGCCTTATCCGCGATTTCGATATCGTCGCCGACGGCTCGGATAATTTCGTGACGCGCTATCTATTGTCCGATGCCTGCTTCTACGCCGGCCGGCCGCTGGTGACCGCGGCGATCGGTGCCTTTGACGGCTCGCTCACGACATTGCGGCCGCATGAGTGTGACGCTTTGGGAAAGCCCAATCCGACCTATCGCTGCCTGTTTCCCGAGCCGCCGCCTGCCGGTGCCGTGCTGGCCTGCGCCGAGGCGGGGGTCATCGGCGCGCTCGCCGGCATTCTTGGGTCTTTGATGGCGCTTGAAGTGATCAGGGAAATCGTCGGTTTCGGCGAAAGTCTTGTCGGGCGGCTTTTGCTCGTCGATGCGTTGACGATGCGGTTTGAAACGATCGGCTACAGTTGGGATCCGGCCAATCCATTGAATGGCGCGCAAGTTCAAGATCAACGGGTTCTCGCAGAGTAAACTAGCGGCGTTAGCGGTCCACGCATGGAAAGCCTAGCTCATCTCCTCGTTGTAGATGAAGACGCCGTTTCGCGTGATGCGAAGCGGCGTCTTCTCGAAGGTGAAGGCTGGACTGTGAGCGCCGCGGAATCGGATGCGGCGGCGCTGCGTGATTACGACGTCGGGGAATTTGATGTCGTCGTGGTCGACGGCAATGCCTATCAAGAGAATGGCCCGTCGCTCTGCACCGCCGTCAAAGAGCGCAGTCCGTCGACGGCGATCCTCCATACGACCCGCAAGGGCGAAGATCTGGCGCGCGCAAGCGCCGAAGGAAAGATCGACGGCTATCTGATCGAGCCTTTCAATCCGCTCGAGCTTGTAAGCCTCGTGCGCTCATTGCTCACGCTTCGGCGCGCCGAGGCGGCACTGCGGGATGCCGAGGCCCGTTTGCAGCTCGCGCAAGATGCCGGCCGGCTTGCGGTCTTCGACTGGAACCTCCTCACCGGCCGCGCCATCTGGTCGGATAAATTCGCCGAATTGTTTCAGCTGCCGAAAGGCGCCGAGGATCAGCCTTTCGAGCCGGACTATATCGGCCGTCGTCTGCATCCTGACGACAGGGCAGGCCTCTCCGAATATTACAAATCCGTCGTCGAAAGCGGCGGTCATTTCGAGCGCGACTTTCGCGTGCTGTCGCCGGAGGGCACGATCCATTGGATCACGGCGCGCGGCAAGTTCATCAAGGGGCCGACGGGCCGGCTCGAGCGCATTTTGTGCCTGAGCCTCGACATCACCGAACGCAAGCAAGCCGACCTGCGCAATGCGCAGCTCGCGGCAATCGTCGCCTCCTCGATCGACGCGATCGTGAGCGTCGATTTTTCCGATACGATCCTGACCTGGAACAGTGGTGCCGAGCAGCTTTTCGCCTATACGGCGCAGGAGGTGCTGGGCCGCAAGGCGGATTTTCTCGTGCCGCCGGAATTGCTTCCCGAGCGCCATGCCATCATGCAGCGGCTGATGTCCGGCGAGGCGATCGAATATCAGACACGGCGGCTGCGCAAGGATGGCGCGGCCATCGACGTTTGGATCAGAGGTGCGCCGGTCAGTGGTCTTGACGGCACGCTCGTCGGCGGCTCGCTGATCATTCGTGACATCACGGCACAGACGCAGCGCGAGGCGCATGTCCGTTTTCTCATGCGCGAGCTGACGCATCGTTCAAAGAATCTTCTGGCGGTCATCCAGGCGATGGCGCGGCAGTCGCTGTCGCTGCTGACGAGCCCGGAGGAGTTCGTCGTGCGCTTTAGCGAGCGGTTGAGCGGCCTCGCCGGCTCGCATGATCTGTTATCGACCGATGACTGGGCCGGCGCCTCGCTGGTGCAATTGATCCATTCCCAATTACAGCATTACGGCGATCTCTTCGGCACCCGCATCATTCTTCAAGGCCCCGATCTCATTCTACGGCCCGAGGCGGCGCAGAATATCGGCATCGCTTTGCACGAGCTTTCGACCAATGCGGCGAAATTCGGCGCGCTGTCGGTCGGCGGCGGGACGGTGACCGTCTCCTGGACGATCGTTGCCGACGATGCCAATGGACGGCGTATGCAGATGCGTTGGGAAGAGCGCAGCGGGCCGCCCGTCAAGCCGCCGAGCCACAAGGGCTTCGGCCATATGGTGATGGACCGCATCACCGGTCAGGCACTGGGCGGCACGTCGCTGGCGCAATTCGAGCCGACGGGCGTCTGCTGGACGCTCGATGTGCCGGCGGCTTCGGTAATTCGCGATCCGGCGCGCGATCCGGTCAAATTCGGCGGTTAGGATTTCTGGCGTTACGGTTTTTGGCCGGCGTCATAATTCGGTTTGACATCGACGACGGGCGTACTGTCGAGACAATCGAGCCCCTTCACGATCAGCGCCATATCTTCGACGCCGATGAGCGCGACCATCGACGAGGCGATCGGATTGGGGCGGGCGGGCGAGCGCAGCGCGAATGTGCCCGTGGCGTCATCGCGTCCGCGCGCGACTTGCAGCACCAGGTCGCGGCGCGACAGATTCATCCAATAGAGGATCTGCAATTCCTTGTAGCGTTCAATCCCGGTGAGCGCCTGACGCCAGCGCGGATCGATCTCGATACGGCAGATCGGACCGGTTTCGCGATCGCCTTGCCGCGGACATTGGCTGCGCTCGACAAAAGGCGTGCGGATGCGGCCGATGAAATAGATCGAGGCGTCATAGGCCTCGGGCAGCTCGATGTGCGTCTCGCCGGGCCTGATGCCATCGTCCATGATCGTTCCTAGCGCTAGAACAAGCCTTCCTTGGCGAGGCCGGCTGCGACCATCGCAAGATGCACCTTGTTTTGAAAGGTCGCATCCTCGCCTTTGACGAGCAATTCGGCATTGGCCGCGATCGTCAGGCAGAGCGTTTCGACCCAGGCCGTTTCGCTCTTGGCGAAATCGCCGAGCACATAATCATGCACGCGGTCCTTATCGCCTGGATGGCCAATGCCGATGCGGACGCGGCGATAATTGTTGCCGATGCATTCGGTGATCGATTTGAGCCCATTGTGGCCGGCATTGCCGCCGCCTGTTTTCACTCGGAGCTTGCCGGGCGCGAGATCGAGCTCGTCGTGAAAGACGATAATGTGTTCCGGCGGGATCTTATAGAAGCGTGCCGCTTCCTGCACCGAGCGGCCGGACTCGTTCATGTAGGTCTCGGGCTTCAGCACCAGGACTTTTTCGCCGGCGAGGGTGGTTTCGCTGGCAAGACCTTTGAAGCGCGTCCGGAACGGCGGGAAATTATATTCGCGCGTCAGCGCGTCGACGACCATGTAGCCGATGTTGTGGCGGTTTCCGGCATAGGCTCGGCCGGGATTGCCGAGGCCGACGAAAAGCTTCATGGCGATTGAACCGCAGCGAAATGCGATAGGCGGGCGGCGGGCAGATTTTGCGCCAGCCGCCCGCTAATGGTGCGGTTACTTCTTCTTTGCGGCCGGTGCGGCAGCGGCCGGCTTCGCCGCGGCGGCGGCAGCAGCCGGTTTGGCGGCGGCCTTGCCCTTGGCAGGGGCGGCGGCGGCAGCGGCCGGCGTCTCGGCTACGGCGATCGGCGGCACCAGCGTCGCGATGGTGAAATCGCGGTCGGTGATCGTCGGCTTGCAGCCTTCCGGCAGGGTCACGGCTGAAATATGCAGGGATTCGGCGACGTCGAGCTTGGAGAGATCGACGGTGATCCCCTCGGGAATCGCTTCCGCCGGCACCTTCATCTCGATGACGTGACGCACGATGTTCAGCGAGCCGCCCTTTTTCAGGCCGGGGCAGATGTCCTGATTGATGAAATGCACTGGCACTTCGACGCGCAGCGTCGTGCCGGGCTTCAACCGCAGGAAATCGATATGCAGCGGCTGATCCTTGATCGGATCGAGCTGATAGTCGCGCGGAATGACGCGCTGCTTGCTGCCGGCGACGTCAATCTCGAAGATCGTCGTCAGAAAATGCCCGGCGTAGATGAGCTTGTTGAGATCGCGGTAATCGAGCGCGATCGTTTCGGCGGGGTCGCCGCCGCCATAGATGACGGCGGGTATGCGACCTTCACGGCGAACGCTGCGGCTGGCCCCCTTGCCAGTCCCGCTGCGCACCGTGGCCGCGAGTGTTTTCGCTTCGGCCATTTCGGTGTCCTTTTCGAGACATCGGATGTTTCCGATGTCTTTAAAGATGTTCAGGAACTGCGGCCTGCGCCTCCAGGGGTGTCGGAAACGGCCGCAAGGGGCGCTTTATAGTGAGACCGGAAAAAAAGCGCAAATTCCGAAAAGCGCAATTTCCGGCCTCAGCGCCCCAGTCTCAATGACCGGTCAGCCGGTGCCAGCCGGTCTGTAGCGTGTCGCCGAGGGTCCGCAGCCGCAGATTGACCTCGTCCCAATTGACAAGGGGCCGGCCCTCCGCGGCGGGGCATTCGAGATGCCGGCCGGTATCGGCAATATAGGCGGCGCCAATGGTCAGGAAAAATCCAAGAATAATGCCCAAAATCAAACGCATGGCCCGTCTCCCACACGGTTAACGCAACGGGAAGGGCTTGTAGCATGGAAATTGTGACATCCCCAGCAGAGCGTTGGGCAAAAGAGAAGGGGGACCGGTGTCGTCCCCTCTTCGATCGTTGCCTGGCGCACCGCGCGCACGCGTTCCGGCCATATCGACGTGCATGCCAGCGAGACCTTAGTCCGTGATCGGTGCTGCTTTCGCCTCGGAATTGCCGGCAACGGCCAATCGGTCAAGCGAGGCCTTCAATCCGACCGTGTCGGGGCAGATCACGAGCTGGGTCATTCGTCCCCATTTAAGCCGTGCGACGTGGACACCGTGATTTTCGGTGCGGACGCCGTCGGTGCCGGTGTTTGTCTCGGTCCATTCGACCAGAACCAGCGTGTTCCAGGGCGCGCCGCTGACCGAAATCCGATGAATTGCGAATGAAATGTCGGGCAAGAGCCGATAGAGCCGCTCATACCAGCGCCGCGTCGTCGCGAGCGTCCGTCGCGAGCCGCCAAGTGCGGTCTCGCCGAGGAAGGAATGCTCGAACCGTGGTGCGAAAGCACTGAGCACGGGTTCCGCATTGCCGTGGCTGACGGCATCGAACAAGGCCCGAATTCGGCTTCGAACAATAGAGTGATACATCGTCTACCTATAAGTTCAATAATTGAACTAAATAGCCGATTGAGTTCAATAACGCAACTGACTATAAGCAGGCATGGAAAGAACCAGTTTTGCCGACATGCGCTGTTGCCTGGCGCGCAGCCTCGATTTGATCGGCGATTGGTGGTCGCCACTCATCATCCGCGACCTTTTCCTCGACATCACACGGTTTGACGAACTGGTCGAAGATTTGGGGATCTCGCGCAATCTTTTGACGCGCCGGCTCAAATCGCTCGCCGAAAATGGCGTAATCGAACGCAGCGCCTATCAGCAGGCGCCGGTGCGTTATGAATATCGGTTGACCGAAGCCGGGCGCGAACTCGTGCCGGTCATTTTGGCGCTGACGGCATGGGGCGATCGCTGGGCTCGGCCAAAGCAAGGCAGCCCCATTCTCTTCGTCCACAAAAGCTGCGGACATCAATTCGTACCGACCGTCTCATGCTCGAAATGCGGCGAGGCAATCACGGCTGACAATGTGAAGGCCATCCCCGGCCCAGGTGGCGCGGCGACGCGCGGTACGAAGCTGGTTGCGAAGCGGTTGAAAGCTGTGAGGTAGCGCGACGACGCTGGCCTCTGCCTTTACGTCCCTCTGGGTTTCGCCCGCGTGGTCGGCAGGGCTGCGGACGGATCGTCCGGCCAGACATGGCGCGGATAGCGGCCTTTCATCTCCGTCTTCACCGAGGCCCAGGAGCCCTGCCAGAAGCCCGGCAGATTTTTGGTGATCTGGATCGGCCGATGCGCCGGCGACAGCAGCTCCAGGGTCAAGGGTACCTTGCCCTTGGCGATCGCCGGGTGATCCTTCAGCCCATAAAGCTCCTGCACGCGCACCGAGAGCAGCGGGCCGCCTTCGGCCGCATAATCGAGCGCGATATTGGAGCCGGCAGGTGTCTCGAAATGCGTCGGCGCTTCGACCTCCAAGCGGCGTTGCAGCTCATAAGGCAAGAGCGCTTTCATCGCCGCATCGAGATCGGTGGCGGAAATCTCGGCAAGGGCCGTCTTGCCATCGAGATAGGGCGCGAACCAATCTTTGACCGATGTTTTCAAAGCCGCATCGGAGAGATCGGGCCACTCCTCGTCGCCCTCGGCCTGGCGCAAAAACGAAATGCGGTCGCGCCATTGCAGCAGCGCTTTCGTCCAGGGCAATTTGTCGAAGCCGATTTTAGCGATGCCTTCGGCGAGTTTCGCTGCGGCGTCGGGTCCATCCGCGCGCAAATTCTGTTCGGCGAGAACCAGCGCGCCGAGGCGTCTTTGCTTGCGCGCGCTCAATTGCAGGCGTGTGGCATCGAAGCTCAGCTCTCCCTTTACGACGATCTTGTCGCCTGCGACCGCTTCGATCTCTTCAAGCGTCAAAGGCGCGGCAACAAGGATGCGCGAGGCTGCCGCGCGGCCGACAATCTCGCCGACCGCGAGGAAAGGCGCGCGCGCCAAAACGTCATGCGGCTCGACTTGCGCGGCGCGGCCATTCGCGAGCAGAAACTCGCCGGGCTTGCCGCGCGCCTTGGCGATGCGGTCGGGGAAGGCCGCGGCGAGATGGCGCCCGCAATGATCGGGATCGATCCTTTCCCCGCGCTTCGCGTCCGCCTGCTGCAACAGGTTTTGGACGAGGCGGCGCGCATCTTCGGCGCGCTGCGAGCGATCCCTGCGGAAGCGCTCGATGCGCGAGGCGAGATCCGTGGTATCGCCGCCAAGCCCGCGCTCAGTGAGGATCACTGCGATCTCGGCCGCAAGCTCCGCTTCGCCCAAAGGCCGCGCGTCGATGATCATGCGCGCGAGGCGCGGGTTCAGCGCCAGCCTGCGGATGGCCCGGCCTTCATCGGTCAGATTGCCGTCGGCATCGATCGCGCCGAGCGACAGTAAAAGCGTCTTCGCCTCATTGAGCGCGGCCTGCGGCGGCGCATCGAGAAAGGCGAGATCGCGGGCGGGGTCGCGGGCGCCCCAGGCGATGCAATCGAGCAGAAAGCTCGACAGATCGCTGTTCAGTATCTCGGGCGCGGCGAAAGCCTCCAGGGCGCCAGTCGCCGCCTCTTCCCACAGCCGATAGCAAAGGCCGGGCTCGAGACGTCCGGCGCGGCCGCGCCGCTGATCGGCGGCGGCGCGCGAGACGCGCACCGTTTCAAGCCGCGTCAGGCCGCGATCCGGCGCATAGCGCGGCACGCGGGCAAGCCCCGAATCGATGACGATCCGCACACCTTCGATGGTGAGCGAGGTTTCGGCGATCGATGTCGCAAGGACAATCTTGCGGCGCCCCGGCGGCGTCGGCGCGATGGCGCGGTCCTGAACCGAGCGGTCGAGGCCGGAATAGAGCGGCGCGATCTCGACAGTCGGATCCTTGATCTTCTCCGTTAATAAAGCGGCAAGCCGCGTGATCTCGCCCTGGCCCGGCAGAAAGACGAGAAGCGAGCCCGGCTCTGCGGCAAGCGCCCGCAGCACGGCACGGGCGAGCGCGTCTTCGAGCCGCTCATTCGGGTCGCGGCCAAGATAGTGCGTCGTCACCGGAAAGGCGCGGCCTTGCGCTTCGATGCGCGGCACATCATCTCCTAGCAACTGCGCGACACGGGCGCCGTCGAGCGTCGCCGACATGACGAGAAGGCGCAGGTCGTCGCGCAGATTGGCGGCGACATCGAGCGCAAGCGCCAAGCCGAAGTCGGCATCGAGCGACCGTTCATGGAACTCATCGAACAGCACAGCGGCGATACCGGTCAGAGCCGGATCGTCGAGAATCATCCGGGCGAAGACGCCTTCGGTGACGACCTCGACGCGCGTCTTGGCGGAGACGCGCGACATGAGCCGCATGCGCAGGCCGATGGTGTCGCCAAGCCTGTCGCCCCAAAGGTCGGCCATGCGTTCGGCAGCGGCCTTGGCGGCGAGCCGGCGCGGCTCGATGAGAATGATCTTTCCGTTTTCCGCCCAGGACTCATCAAGCAAAGCGATGGGTACGCCGGTCGTCTTGCCGGCGCCTGGCGGGGCGACGAGAACCGCCCGCGGGTTTTTCAACAGCGCCGCGCGGATCTCCGGCAAAACGGAATCGATCGGGAGCTTGGGGGTTGCGCCATGCATGCGGCTCAGATGGCAGTTCGCGCGCGAGGGGGCAAGGGAGGGGCAAGGGAGGGGCAAGGCTCGGTAAAAGGTGCTGGACGTTTACGACCAAAGGCGGAGATGCCGGACCGAGAGCCGGAGCGGCAAGATCGCCGTTCCGAAAGCCCCCTTTCTCTATCTGGCGGAAAGCGCTATATGCGCCCGGCTCTGACCAAAATCAAAGAAAGGGACCGTCAATCTCCCTATTTTATGATGTTGAGCGAGAGGGGTGAGCCCGGCTTTATCTGCCAGGCGGATGAAACTTGCGGCCTCTCCGGGCATTGGCCAGTTCCTAAAGGTTTGGCCGCGCGAGCACTCTCCATCAAAGGATGTTCCGAATGGCGCTGACCGCGCAGGACAAAACCGTCTCGGTGCAACTGCCGGCGGATCTGACGAGTGCCTCGCACGAAAAGAAGGAAAGCTTTGCCGCTCTGACGCTTGGCTCGATCGGTGTTGTCTATGGCGACATCGGCACGAGCCCGCTTTATGCGCTGCGCGAATCGCTCGTCCATTCAAAGTCGATCGGCATTAGCGACCATCATGTGATCGGCACGGTATCTTTGCTGATCTGGGCGCTGTTCTTCACCGTCACCGCCAAATATGTCCTTTTCCTGATGCGCGCCGACAATAAGGGCGAGGGCGGCACGCTCTCGCTGATGGCCTTGGCGCAAAATGCGCTGGGCCGCCGCGCCGCGATGATCTTCTTCCTCGGCGTCGCGGGCGCGGCCCTGTTTTCCGGCGATGCGGTCATCACCCCGGCGATCTCGGTCCTCTCGGCGCTTGAAGGTCTCGACATCGCGACGCCGGTCTTCGATTCCTACATTCTGCCGCTGACCGCCGTCATTCTGGTCTCGGTTTTCTGGGTGCAGAGCGTCGGCACGGGCCGCGTCGCGCGCTTCTTCGGGCCGATCATGGCGGTGTTTTTCATCGTCATCGCCGTTATCGGCGCGATGCATATTCCCGATGCGCCGCGCATTCTCATGGCCTTCAATCCGGTCGAAGGCGTGAAATTCCTCTTCGGTCACGGCGTTATCGGCTTCATCGTGCTCGGCTCCGTCTTCCTCGCGGTGACCGGCGCCGAGGCGCTCTATGCCGACATGGGCCATTTCGGCCGCAAGCCGATCCAGTCGGCCTGGCTCTATTTCGTGCTGCCGGCGCTGGGCTTGAATTATCTCGGCCAAGGCGCGCTGGTGCTCGCCAATCCGAAGGCGATCGAAAATCCCTTCTTTCTGCTCGCGCCGTCATGGGCGCTGCTGCCGCTCGTGGTTCTTGCGACCGTCGCGACGGTCATCGCGAGCCAGGCGGTCATCACCGGCGCCTTCTCGCTGGTGCGCCAGGCGATCCAGCTCGGCCTCCTGCCGCGCATGGAGATCCAGCACAAATCCGAGACGCAGGAAGGGCAGATCTTCGTTCCGCATGTGAACCGGCTGCTTCTCGTCGGCGTCCTTCTCCTCGTCTTCGTCTTCAGATCGTCGAGCGCGCTGGCGAACGCCTATGGCATCGCCGTCACCGGCACGATGGTGGTGACGACGTCGCTCGCCTTTGTCGTCGTCTGGAAGAAGTGGAAATGGCCGCTCTGGGCGGCTCTGTGCTTCATCGGCGCCTTCCTCACGATCGATGTGGCCTTCCTCGCCGCCAATATGATCAAGGTGGTGGAAGGCGGCTGGGTGCCGCTGCTGCTCGCCTCCTGCTCGATGATCATCATGTGGACCTTCGTGCGCGGCAATCGACTCTTGGCCGAAAAGGTCGAGCGCGATTCAATTCCGTTCAGCGATCTTGTCCGCATGCTGGAGAAGTCGAAGCCGACGCGGGTGCCGGGCACGGCGATCTTTCTCACCAATCAGCCGGATGTGGCGCCGTCCGCGCTCATGCATAATCTGAAGCACAATAAGGTGCTGCATGAGCATGTGTGGATCATGTCGGTGCGCACCGAAAGCACGCCGCGCGTGCCGCCGTCGAAACGCTATGAGCTCGAGGAAATCTCCAAGGATTTCACCCGGATCACGCTGCATTACGGCTATATGGAAAGCCCGCGCGTGCCTCAGGCATTGGCGCTGTTGCGCAAATGCGGGTTGAAGTTCGACATCATGACCACGTCCTTCTTCCTCGGCCGGCGGACGATCAAGACATCGCCCAGTTCCGGCATGCCGCATTGGCAGGACAAGCTTTTCGTCAGCCTGATGAAGCAGGCGACCAATGCCACGGATTTCTTCGCGATCCCGTCCGACCGCGTGGTGGAATTGGGCGCGCAGGTTACGGTGTGACCCGATCATGTGAGCCTGCGTCCACCGCTCCCTCTGCGGCGGGCGACAATTGATCTTGCGCAAGGCGGGAGCCAGGTTACACTCTATGTGATAAAAAAATTTAGAGGGAGGCCTTATGTCGGACGTGATCTCGGCCGCCAGGCCCGCGATTTTACGCATATCGCACGATGATCTAAGCAATGCGCTCTCGGCCGGCTGGTGCGATTTCAAGGCGGCGCTTCCCTACAGCATATTCTTCGGCGCGGTCTATGCCTTGGGCGGTGCTTTCATTGCCGCACTGCTTTTTGCGACGCATGCACAGCTCGTCGTCTATCCTTTGGCGACCGGCTTTGCGCTCATCGCGCCATTTGTCGCCGCCGGGACCTATCAAATCAGCCGGCAGCTGGAACGCGGCGAACCGCTTTCCTGGCGTTCTATCCTCAGCCTGCGGACCGGATCGCAGGAGCTTGGCTGGATCGCGCTCGTAACCTTCTTCGCTTTGCTCATATGGCTTGACGTCGCGCTGCTGCTGTATGTCGTGTTTTTCGGGACCGAAGTCCTGACCCTCGACGAATTGATCACGGCGATTACGACGACGCCGGCCGGCGCCATGTTCTTCGTGGTTGGCAATCTCATCGGGGCATGCATCGCTTTCGTCTTGTTTGCGCTCACCGCGGTGTCCTGCCCGATGCTGATCGATCGCAATGTCGATGCGATCACCGCGATGATCACCAGCGTGCGGGCGGTGTGGCTGAACCGGCGTCAGATGTTTGCCTGGGCGATATTGATCGGCTTTCTCTTGGCCGCGGCGACAGGGGCCTTTTTTGTGGGCCTCGTCTTCGTGCTGCCGTTTCTCGGCCATACGACATGGCATCTCTACCGCAAGCTCATCATCGACGCCGCGCCCGCCGTGCAGGCGGTGCAAGAGGTGCCAGAGACGACCGGCGAGCCGGACGATTTGCACGACGCGGCATAAGCCGCGAGCCGTAGCGTATTTATCCATCGGTGGACGGCTGTTGGCCCGGCTCGCGCCGCCTCCGGCGCTTTGCTAAACTCGGGCGCATGTCCAAGCGCCGCCCTTTCGACGAAGCTGCCTCAGCCGATCCGGAGTCCGCATCCGGCCGCGCGGGCGCGCCGGCGGATACGGCCAAAGTCACGCCGATGATGGCGCAATATATTGAGATCAAATCCGCGCATCCGGATTGTCTCCTTTTCTATCGTATGGGCGATTTCTACGAGCTCTTCTTCGCTGATGCGGAGAAGGCCTCGCAGGCGCTGGGCATCGTGCTGACGAAGCGCGGCAAGCATCAGGGCCACGACATTCCGATGTGCGGCGTGCCGATCGAGCGTGCCGACGATTATCTGCAAAAACTGATTGCGCTCGGCCATCGCGTCGCCGTCTGCGAGCAGGTCGAAGATCCGGCGGAAGCCAAGAAGCGCGGGCCGCAATCGGTCGTGCGCCGCCAAGTCATCCGCCTCGTCACGCCGGGCACGATCACCGAGGAGCGTCTGCTCGATCCCGGCAAGCTCAATTGCCTCTTGGCGATCACGCGCCAGAAAATCTCCGAGACGGCCTTCGCCTATGGGCTTGCAGCGGTCGATATTTCGACCGGCGCATTCGAGGTGACGGAGGTTGCGCAGGCCGCGCTCGGCGCTGAGATCGGCCGCATCGAACCGGCGGAAATTGTCGCGCCGGAAAGCCTCTGCGCCGATCCGCTCTTTGTGCATCTCGCCGCCGAGCTTCGATTGCCGCTAACGCCAGTCGGTCGCGCCTTCGGCGATGAGATCAGCGCGGAGCGGCGCGTTCTCGATTTCTTCAAGCTCGCGACGCTCGAAGGCCTCGGCCAATTTTCGCGGATCGAACTCTCGGCAGCGGCGCTTGCGATCTTCTATGTCGAGCGCACCCAGCTTGCGGCGCGCCCCGCGCTCGATCTGCCGTCGCGGCGTCGCGCCGATGCGCATATGGAGATCGATGCGGCGACGCGCGCCAATCTCGAATTGACGCGCACGCTTTCGGGCCATCGCGACGGCTCGCTGATCGCGGCCATCGATCTGACGGTGACGTCCGCCGGCAGCCGTCTGCTCGCCGAGCGTCTGGCGGGTCCGTTGACCGATCGCGCCGCGATTCTGCAGCGGCTCGATGTGGTGAGCTTTCTCGTCGAGAACAGGGGCCTTCGCGTCGAGCTGCGCAAAGCCTTGAAGGCAGCGCCCGATTTGGCGCGCCCTTTGTCGCGGCTGGCGCTGCAACGCGGCGGTCCGCGCGATCTCGCGGCCTTGCGCGATGGGCTCGTTGTAGCCGCCGTCATCGCGCAAAGGCTCAGCCCGCTCGCCTGTCCGCCAGATCTCGCGGATGCGGGCCAGGCAGCGGGGTCCGTCGATGGCGCGATCGCAGCGCAGCTCGGTGAGGCCTTGGCCGAAGAGCTGCCGCTGAAACGCAGCGACGGCAATTTCATTCGCGCCCACTATGATGCGGCCCTCGATGAGGTGCGCGCGCTGCGCGATGAAAGCCGCCGTGTGATCGCCGAGCTGCAAGGCCGCTATGCGGCGCTCACCGACATTCGCCAGCTCAAACTCAAGCACAATAATTTTCTCGGCTTCTTCGTCGAAGTGGCGCAAGCGCAAGGCGAGCGGCTGATGAAGCCGCCGTTTGACGCGACCTTCGTGCATCGCCAGACGATGGCCGACGCGATGCGGTTCTCGACCGTGGAACTCGCCGAACTCGACGGCAAGATTTCATCCGCGGCCGATCGTGCCCTGGCGCGCGAGCAGGCGCTGTTCGATCAGGCTGTTACGCGTATCCTTGCTGCCGAAACGTCGATCAAAGCCGCCGCCGAAGCGCTCGCGGCGATCGATGTCGCCGCTGCTCTTGCTGAGCTTGCCGAGGCCCGCGAATGGGTGCGTCCCGACGTCGTCGAAAATTTTGCCTTCAAGATCGAAGGTGGCCGCCATCCCGTCGTCGAAGCGGCGCTCGCCGCAAGCGGCAAGCCCTTCGTCGCCAATGATTGCACGCTGTCGACTGCGGACAACGATCGCGGTCTGATCGCCGTCGTCACCGGCCCGAACATGGCCGGCAAATCGACCTATCTACGGCAGAACGCGCTGATCGCCATTCTAGCGCAAATGGGCGCCTTCGTGCCGGCGGCGCGTTGCGAGATCGGCATCGTCGATCGGCTTTTCTCGCGCGTCGGCGCGGCGGATGATCTGGCGCGCGGCCGCTCGACTTTCATGGTTGAGATGGTCGAGACCGCGGCGATCCTCAATCAGGCAAGCCCGCGCTCGCTTGTGATTCTCGATGAGATCGGGCGCGGCACAGCGACCTTCGACGGTCTCTCCATCGCCTGGGCGGTGATGGAACATCTGCATGAGGTCAATCGGTCGCGGGCGCTCTTCGCCACGCATTTCCACGAGCTGACGCAGCTCGCCAAACGCCTGTCGCGCGTGGTCAATCTCACCATGCGGGTGACGGATTGGCAGGGCGATGTCGTGTTCCTGCATGAGATCGTGCCGGGCGCGGCCGATCGCTCCTATGGCATTCAAGTCGCGAAGCTCGCGGGGCTTCCCGTCGCCGTCATCGAGCGCGCCAAACATCTTTTGGCCGAGCTTGAGGCGGGCGATCGGCGCAAGCCTGTCGAACAGCTGGTCGCCGATCTGCCGCTCTTTGCGCAGGCGGCACCGCCGCCGCCGCCAAGCCCGGCGGATAGGTTGTCCGATGCGCTCGATGGGATCGATCCCGATACGCTGTCGCCGCGCGAAGCGCTCGATGCGCTCTATCGGTTGAAGGCGCTACGCCGCGATGACTAAGTGTGTCTCGCGCTTTTGGCTTGCATCGCTGGCATGATTCTGGCTGGTTTTCGTGATTGCCTCGATCGAATGGCGGCCTCTCATGCAAATCCGTGCGGACTTCTCGAAGAAAGAAATCGTCCGTCCGGGCGATGCGGAATGGGTGCCGTCGCCGCAGCCGGGCGTCGACAGGCTTATGCTCGACCGAATCGGCGATGAGATCGCGCGGGCAACGAGCCTTGTGTATTTCTCGGCCGAGAGCTCCTTCCCCTTCCACGAACATGGCGGCGGCGAAGAAATCCTCGTGCTCGACGGCACGCTGGAAGACGAACACGGCACCTATCCGGCCGGCACTTATATTCGCGATCCGGTCGGCACGGCGCATAAGCCCTTCAGCAAGGAAGGCTGCCTCATCTTCGTGAAGCTCTGGCAGTTCGCTGCGGGCGACACCAAGCGCGTCGTAATCAATACGAGCGAAGGCGCCTGGCTGAGCCGCGATCCGATGGGACCGTCGACGAAGCTTTTGCATGAGTTCAACGGCGAAGTGACCTCGCTCATGTATTTCCCGCCTGGCGTTCAGCTCGAGCGGCATGTCCATGAGACGGGGCAGGAAATTCTCATCCTCGACGGCACGTTCAGCGACGAGGACGGCGATTATCCGAAGGGAAGCTGGGTCCGGTTTCCGGCCGGCAGCGCGCATGCGCCCTTCACGGTTTCGGGCTGCATGATGCTCGCCAAGGCGAGCCGTTTTCCGTCGAACGATGCGGCCTTTATGCCTGGCGCTTCTAGCCCGACACCAGCTTGAGCTTCTTGTCGAGCGCGGCAAGCAGCGGCGCCAAGTCCTGGCCGCGCTTCAACACGCGGCCAGTTGCCGCCAGCACGCTATAGGCGCCCTGTTTGCGGGCGAGCTTCGGCACTTTCTCGATACGGAACAGGGGAAACTCGCAGGCCCGCCGGTAGATCGAGAAGACCGCCTTCTGGCTCGAAAATTCGATCGCGTAATCGCGCCATTCGCCAGCGGCGACCTTGCGGCCATAGAGGTCGAGGATTTGCCGGAGCTCGCTGCGGTCGAAGGCGACCTGCTTGTCGGCGGCGGGGAGGGGGCTCTGCGAAGTTTGCTTGAAGGTTCTGCCGGTCGCGAGTGGAACCACCCGGCCGGCATGCTGCTGTTCTTCGCTGGTCTCCGTGCTCATACGCGCCTCCCGGACCTATGATTGCGGAAACTGCCGCCTGCGGCAAGCTTTGCGTGACAGTTTCACGAAACCCGGCAGCAGGTCTGGATTGTTTTCTTAAATATTTGATATTAAAAGAGAAAATTTATAGCGTTGGGTCAGCTCCGCGCCAGGCAAAATCACAGTTTCGCCCTTTTGCAGCCCATCAGGCGCCCCGATGCTGGGCGAGCTTGAGTGCGTCGCCGTTCGGGCCCAGTCGATTCCCTTCGGATTCGTCAGCCCCCCAGCCCCCGGGGGAATCAGAGGTCCGGGCTCTCGTCGATTTAATGTGGCGACCTCTTGGAGCCGGTTTGGAGCTTTGCTTCGGCCGGCTTCTTTTTTTGCCGAGCGCGATCTCTCCTGCCTGCCGCATCGGCTCTCTTGAATCCCATCTCCGCAAAGGCGATATCACGGCAGTTCAGCTCGGTCGTCGATGCGGCCCGAGCCTCAATCACCCATCGATTTTGGAGGCGACGAAATGATGGAGACGCAGACCCACGCATTCCAGGCGGATGTGGCGCGGCTTCTCGATCTCATGGTGCATTCGGTCTATTCCGAACGCGACATCTTCCTGCGCGAACTGATTTCCAATGCGGCCGATGCCTGCGAAAAGCTGCGGCATGAGGCGCTGGCCGATCCGGCGCTGACAGCCGACAGCGCCGGCTTTCTGATCACTGTCACAATCGACAAGCCAAACCGGATTTTGACGGTCGCTGACAATGGCATCGGCATGTCGCAGGAGGAACTGGCCTCTTCGCTCGGCACGATCGCGCGTTCCGGTACACGCGCCTTTCTCGATCGTCTGCGGGCTGACGCAAAGGAAGATACGCCGGTCGGAACCGATCTTATCGGACAATTCGGCATCGGCTTCTATTCGGCCTTCATGGTCGCGAGCCATATCGATGTTATTTCGCGCCGCGCCGGCACGAGTGAAGCCTATTGCTGGAGCTCCGACGGCAAAGGCAGCTTTTCCATTGCGCCCGTGGCGCTCGAAGAGGCGCCGGCACGCGGCACCAAAGTCATCCTGCATCTGAACGACGGTGCGAGCGATTATCTCGAATCCTATCGCGTCGAGAAGATCCTGCGCGATTATTCGAGCGCCATCGCCGTGCCGGTCGAACTTGTGACGCTCGGCGAGACAGATGAAGAGAAGTCCAAAGAGACCTCCAACGAGCCGCGCCGCATCACCGATGGCTCTGCCCTTTGGATGAAGCCGAAGAGCGCGGTCAGCGAGGAAGACTACGCCGAATTTTATCACAATCTGTCAGGCCAATTCGACAAGCCGGCGCTGACGCTGCATTGGCGCGCCGAAGGCCGGCACGAATATTCGGTGCTCGCCTTCATTCCGGGCTCGCGGCCGCTCGATCTTTTCGATCCGGTGCGCCGCAGCCGCGGCAAGCTTTATGTCCGCCACGTGCTGATCGCGCAGGATGCCGAAATTCTGCCGGGCTGGCTGCGCTTCGTGCGGCTCGTCGTCGATTCCGCCGATCTCCCGCTCAACGTCTCGCGCGAGATGATTCAGGAAAGCCCCGTCTATGCCTCGATCAAGAAGGCTGTCGCCAATCGCATCGTGCAGGAGCTGACGAAGCTTTCCGAGACCGACGCCGAGGCCTATGCGGCGATCTGGGAGAACTTTGGCGCCGTCATCAAGGAAGGGCTCTACGAAGACCCCGAGCGGCGCGACGCGCTCTTCAAGCTCGCCCGCTTCACCACATCGAGCGATGCGACGGGCAAGCGCAGCCTCGCCGATTATGTCGCTTCGCTGCGGCCCAATCAGACGGCAATCTATTATCTGCTCGGTGAAGACGCGAAGCGCCTCAATCTGAGCCCGCAGCTCGAAGGCTTTAAGGGCCGCGGCATCGAGGTGTTGCTGCTCGCTGATCCGATCGACGCCTTCTGGGTCGGAACGTCTGTCGGCTATGACGGCAAGCCGTTCAAATCCGTCTCGCAAGGGGCCGCCGATCTCAAGCTGATCGAGTCGATCGAAAAGAAAGAGTCGGAACCTCCGGCACCCCCCGCGCAGCTCGCGAGCCTCGTCGCTTTGATGAAGCAGGAGCTTGCCGATGTCGTCGAGGATGTCCGCGCTTCCGATCGTCTGTCGGAAAGCCCCGTCTGCCTGATCGCGCCCGAGCATGGCCTCGACCGACGCCTCGAACGTCTGCTCGCCGAACACGGTCAGCTCGGTATGCTGTCGAAGCCGGTGCTCGAAATCAATCCGACGCATCCGTTGCTCGCCGCGCTCTCCGAGCGTGTCGGCCATGCCGATAAAGCGACGCTCGATGACATCATCTGGCTGCTGTTCGAAGAAGCGCGGCTGATGGATGGCGAGAAGCCGCAGGATGCGTCGGGCTTTGCGACGCGTCTCACCCGCATCTTGCTCAAGGCGGCCTGCGAAAAGCCGGCGGCATGAATGCCGTCGCCGCGCCAAGGATTCGCCAATGATCGATCCGGCGGCGTCACTGACTCTGGTGCAGCGCCAGCTTGCGGCGCTGTTCACCGATTTCGGCTCTGACGCCGCCATGGTCGAAGCGCGGATACTGATCTGCGCGGCGCTGAATATCGATCACGCGCAATTCGTCCGCGACAGCGAGCAGCCGATCGGTGCCGCGGGCGCGGCGCTTCTTGAAGGCATGGCGGCGCGGCGCATCAAGCATGAGCCGGTCTCGCGCATTCTCGGGCATCGCGCATTCTTCGGCCTCGATTTCTGCGTTTCGCCCGCCGTGCTCGATCCGCGCCCCGACACGGAGACGGTCGTCGAAGCCGCGCTCGATGCGATGGCCGCGCGCCGCGATGCGCCTTTGCGGATTCTCGATCTCGGCACTGGCTCCGGCGCGCTTCTTTGCGCGCTCTTGTCGCATTTGCCGAAGGCTTTCGGGATTGGTGTTGATCTCTCCGAAGCCGCCTGCCGGATTGCGCATAAGAATCTTGCGGCGCTTGGCCTGGCTTCGCGCGGAAGCATTGTCTGCGGCGAATGGATGAAGGCGCTTGCGGGCCGCTTCGACGTGATCGTCTCGAACCCGCCCTATATCGTGCATGGCGAGATCGCGGGCCTGGCGCCGGAGGTCCGCGATTTCGATCCGGCTCTTGCGCTCGACGGCGGCACCGACGGCTATAACGCCTATCGCGCGATCATCCCGATGCTGCCCAAGTTTTTGGCGCGAAATGGCGTAGCTGTCCTCGAATTGGGCAAAGGCCAGGCTGCGCGCGTGGCCATGCTCTTTGAAGCGGCAGGCCTCTTTTCCATCACGACGCGCCGCGACCTCGCCGGAATCGAACGGGCGATTTCGGTCCGTGTTGCCGATTAGGCGCGTTCCTTGCGAGCGCCGCACCGCGGCTCTATAAGCGCGCAACAGGAGTTTTTGCGATGGATAAGCCGCGCGTTTTGGTGGTCTTCAAGGCGGAAGACCTGCCGCATATGGAGACGCTTCTCTCTTGGGACACGAATAAGGAATATGATTTCGTCTATGAGACGACTTTGCCGAGGACCGGCATTCATACGCCCGACGGCAAAGCGCTCAAGGAAGAACTGAAAGCAAAAATCAAGACGATGACGCATCTCTTATGCATCATCGGCAAGCAGACGGCCGACAATGACTGGATTAATTTCCAGATTCAGCAAGCGTCCGTCTCCGGCCGCAAAGTGATTGCGGTGCGCCTCGACTCGGGCTTCAAAAGTCCCAATACGCTGCTCAACTTCGGCGCGACCTGGGCGAAGGCCTTCACCTTCGATGCGATCAGGACCGCGATCGCAGTTGGCACATCTTCCAGCCTGCCGATCGCGGCCATGCCCGCGGGTCAGCCCGATCCCGACGGATTCGGTTAGCGGACAGCTATCCTTCCCCAGGAAGGGGAAGGTGTCATGCGAAGCATGACGGATGGGGTTCATGCCGTGCCTAAGCTAAAAACTAGTCGGAAAAAATGAACCCACTTCGCTGGAGTGCCGCTCATCGCCTCGCATGGCTGATGTTTTGCCTACTTGGAATCATAACGGCGGTATTTGTCGGTTTCTTCTTTTCGTCCCTCGCGCCTGGACAGGGCGCGGCTTTCGCTTTCTATCTGACCCATCCAATTTTCTATTGGCATTGGGTGTTATTTGGCGCCTTGGTAGGCGTGATCGGCTTTTATGCAATTCGCTTGGTAACTTGGCCTGATTGAAACTGCCATTTATAGCGCTTCCTCTGTCGAGCCGCTATCGCAGCTTCCGCTTCAACTCGCGCCCCAACGGGAGAACCGTCCCTCATCTCTTTAGAGGCGCGCGTATTCATGTAAGGCGAAGCCTCTTTGACGATGATCTTGCTATAGCGTTGATTTTTGCGTTCGTCGTCAGTCATTGCAAATACTCCAAATCACCAAAGCTATCTTATCATAAGGCCGCAGGTCGCCGTGGTTCGCTAGTATATAATCGCCGGTTCCTGACAAGTACGGGGCGAAACCCCACCCGGCTTGCCATAGCCCGTCGATTCGCAACGTCCAATGGCAAGCCACCCTCCCCGTTCCGGGGAGGGATTAAGCGCCTAGCGCCCCTGCACAACCCGTCCCACGATTTTCGATGTATAATCCACCATCGGCACGATGCGCGAATAGTTGAGCCGCGTCGGCCCGATCACGCCGAGCACGCCGACGATGCGATGCTGGCTGTCATGAAAGGGCGCCGCGATCATCGATGAGCCGGAGAGCGAGAACAGATTGTTCTCCGAGCCGATGAAGATGCGCACGCCTTCGCCGCCTTCCGCCCGGTTCAAGAGATCGACGACTTCCTTTTGGGTTTCGAGATCGGCGAGCAGCAATCTGATCCGCTCCAGCTCTTCGAGCGCGGTGAGATTTTCCAAGAGATTGGCCTGGCCGCGCACGATGAGCTGCTGGCCCTGGCCAGCGACATCGACCCAGCTCGCAAGGCCCGCTTCGACAAGCCGCGCGGTCAATTCTCCGAGTTCCGCTTCGGCGCTGAGGCGCGTCGCTTCGATCGCCGCCTTGGCTTCACTGATGGTGCGGCCGGAGATGCGCGCATTGAGGTAATTGCCGGCGTCGACGAGCGCCGATGGCGGCAGGCCGCGCGGCAATTGCACGATGCGGTTTTCGACCGATCCGTCGGAGGCGACAAGGACGGCAAGCGCCCGCTCCGGATCGAGCCGCACGAATTCCATATGTTTGAGGCGGGCGTTTTCTTTCGTCGTGACAACGACGCCGGCGCTGCGCGTGAGGCCCGACAGCATCGTCATCGCATCGCTCAGCATGGTCTCGAGCGTTTGGTCTTGCGATGAGGCTTTGATCTGCGCCTCGATCCTGGTGCGCTCCTCATGTGCGAGATCGCCGATCTCCAGCATGGCGTCGACGAAGAAGCGCAGGCCCAATTCCGTCGGCAGCCGGCCGGCACTCGTATGCGGAGCATAGATGAGGCCGAGCTCTTCGAGGTCCTGCATCACATTGCGGACCGAGGCGGGCGACAGCGCCATCGGCAGCAGCCGCGACAGATGCCGCGAGCCCACCGGCTCGCCATAGGCGAGATAGGATTCGACGATATGCCGAAAGATTTCGCGCGGCCGCTCGTTCATCATGCCGAGCACGCTCATGTCGATACGCATGGATTTATTCGGGTAATCCATCGGTTTGCTACTCGCCGCGGTCACGATTGTTAGCCGAGCTAAAATGGCGCCGGCAAGCCGGCGATGCAAGTCTTGGAGAGACTAGGTCTTTATCAGATCCGTCGCGGTCAGGCTGAGGAAAGATTGCTGGGGTTTTCTCGAAGCCGTTTCGTCTCCACGCCGCCATTTCGGGCCCAAATGCTGCCTTCCCCCCTAGCTTCAGATGGCGATGCGACACCTGCCGCCAGCGCTACCGACGATTTCAGGCTCCAGGCCGGCATAACGGCCGGTCTTGCGGCGCTGAGTGCCGGCGATGTCGCAGGCGCCTTGGGACATCTCGCGTCGATCGAAGCGCTTGCCTTTGCGCGCGACCGGGCGAGCCATGTCTTCGGCCTCTTCTATTTCAGCATCGGCGAGACCCAAAAGGCGCTCGCCTGGTTCGATCAGGCGCTCGAACTGCGGCCGGCCTTTCCCGAGGCGCTTTCGGCCCGCGCGGCGGCCTTGCAAAAACTCGGGCATCCGCAAGAGGCGCTTGCCGCACTTGCGGCCCTGCTCCAGCTTGATCCACGCAACATCGAAGCGCTGTTCATGAGCGGCGCCATCCATCAAAGCCTCGGCGATGTGCAGCAGGCCTTGGCCTTTTACGATGCTGCTTTGGCACAGAAGCCGGACTATTGCGAAGCGCTCATCAATCGCGGCGCGCTTCTAGAGCAGCTCGGGCGGCTCGACGAAGCGCTCGTCGCCTTCGATGCCGTGCTGGCGCTGCGTCCGCATGACGCCGTCGCGCATTTCAATCGCGGCTCCGTGCTGCAAAGACGCGGCGATGCTGTGGCCGCGCTCGCTGCTTATGAGCGTTCGGCGGCGGAAAACCCGGATGATCCGGAAGTCGAGCTCAATCGCGGCAATGTGCTGCAAAAGCTGGAGCGCTTCGAAGAGGCGCTGACGCGCTACGATCGGGCACTGAAGCTCCGGCCGACCTATCCGCAGGCGCATTATAATCGTGGCATCGCCTTGCATCGTCTCGGTCGTCTCGGCGAAGCGCTGATGGCCTTCGATGCGGCACTGGCGCAAAAGCCCATCTATCCGGAGGCCTGCTGCAATCGCGGCAATGTGCTCAACGATCTGAAGCGCTATGCCGAGGCGCTCGCCGCCTATGACGCCGCCTTGCGCTTCATGCCGGATTTTCCGCAGGCCGAGATCAACCGCGCCAATGTGCTCTTTGCACAGGCACGTTACGATTGCGCGCTCGATGCGGCCGCGGCCATTCTGGCGCGGACGCCGGATCACGCCCAGGCCTATTGCGTCCGCGGCGCGGCCTTGCAACGGCTCGATCGGCTCGACGAGGCGCTGGCGGCGCTCGACCAAGCCATAAAGCTGCGTCCCGACTTTCCGGAAGCCTGGCTCAATCGCGGGAATGTCTTGCAGGAGCTTGGCCGTCTCGACGATGCGCTGATCAGCTATGACGAAGCGCTCGCGCTGCGCCCGTTCTATGCCGAAGTCCTGTCGAGTCGCGGCGTCGCTCTGAAGGAGCTTGGCCGTCTCGATGAGGCGGCGGTGCTGATCGAGGAAGCCTTGGCCTTGAAGCCGGACTATGCCGATGCGCGCAACAATCGCGCCGGCGTGCTCTTGCTCACGGGCAATCTGAAAGCGGGCTTTGCCGATTTCGAGAGCCGCTGGGAGCGCAGCAACGCGCCGCGCAAGACGATCTATTCCGCGCTGCCCACATGGAAGGGCGAACCTCTCCAAGGCCGCCATATTCTGGTTTGGGATGAGCAGGGCCTCGGCGATTGCATCCAATTCAGCCGCTATCTGCCTTTGTTGACCGTTTGCGGAGCGCAAGTGACCCTGCTCGGCCGCCGCTCGATGTTTGCGCTGCTCTCGACGCTGCCCAACCCACCGCATTTCGTCGATTATGTGAGCGATGAAAGCATCTACGATTATCAGGTCGCGCTGATGAGCCTTCCCTATGTTTTCGGGACGGCGCTGCAGACGATTCCCGGGCAGATCCCTTATCTCTACGCCGAGCCGCAGCGCGTCGCGCAATGGACGGAGCGCATCAATGGCGAGGGCTTTCGCATCGGCATTTGCTGGCAGGGCAATCGCAAGATCAATCTCGAACGCACGATTCCGCTCGATGCCTTCGCGCCACTTGCCGCGATCGAGGGGGTTCGCCTTATCAGTCTGATGAAAGAGCCAGGCGATGTCGCCATGCACGACTTTCCGGTCGAAATGCTCGGACCGGAGTTCGATGCCGGCGCCGACGCCTTTCTCGACACGGCGGCGGTCATGGCGCAGCTCGATCTCGTCGTCACATCCGACACGTCGATCGCGCATCTTGCCGGCGCGCTCGGCCGGCCGACTTATCTTGCGCTAAAGCATGTGCCGGATTGGCGCTGTTTTGCGGCGTGCGAGCGCTCGCCCTGGTATCCGACAATGCGGCTCTTTCGTCAGGAGCGCCGTGGCGACTGGCTGCCGGTGATGGAGAAAATCGCCGCGGCGATTTTGGCGCGGCGGCAGTTCTTGCAGGCTTGAGCCTTCAGGCACATTGCTGCGACGGCGGCTGCAGGAGAAGCCGGATCTTCTGCACGAGTTCGGCGCGGCCGAAAGGCTTGGCGATCAGAATGATGCCCGGCTCCGAACGCACCCGCTCGATGGTCTGATCCTGGGCGTAGCCGGTGGTAAGCAGGATTTTCAGCTGCGGCCGCAGCTGAACGGCCTCGCGCACGAGTTCGGGTCCGCTCATGCCAGGCAGGCCGACATCGCTGAAAAGAAGATCGATGCCACGGTCATTGCGCAGCATGTCGAGCGCGGCGCGCGCATTCGGCGCCTCGCGAACATAGAAGCCGAGATCGCGCAGTGTCTCGACCGAATAGGCGCGCACGTCGGGATCGTCTTCGACGACCAGAATGCGGCCCATGCCGGGCGCGCGGATGGTCTCTTCGACGGGCTCCGTCACCGGATAACTCACATCGTCATGCGCTGCGCGCGGCAGATAGAGTTCGACCGTCGTGCCGCGGTTCGTCTCGCTGAGGATCTGGACATGGCCGCCCGTCTGCTTGACGAAGCCGTAGACTTGGCTGAGCCCGAGGCCGGTGCCTTGTCCGATGGGTTTTGTCGAGAAGAAGGGCTCGAAGACGCGATCGAGCACATTTGCCGGGATGCCCTTGCCGGTGTCGGTGATCGCGAGCTTCACATAGTCGCCGGGCTCGATATCGCGCGTGTCGCCTCTGTGCTGATCGATCTTGATATTGCGTGCGGCGATGATGAGGTGGCCGCGGCCGTCCATCGCATCGCGGGCGTTGATCGCGATGTTCAAGATGGCGTTGTCCAATTGATTGAGATCGGCATAGGCCGGCCAGAGATCGGGAACGATATCAGTGACGACATCGATGTTCTCGCCGAGCGAACGGCTCAAAAGGTCCGACATCGAGGCCAACAGCGTCGTTACATCGGTGGCGCGTGGATCGAGCGGCTGTTGGCGCGAGAAGACGAGCAGCCGCTGGGTGAGCACGGCGCCGCGATTGGCCGCATCATAGGCATTATTTGCCCAGCGATGCAGCCGGTCGTCCGCAGTTTCGGTCTGCTTCATCAAGAGCTCGAGATTGCCGAGAACGGCGGTCAAGAGATTGTTGAAGTCATGCGCTATGCCGCCGGTGAGCTGGCCGATGGCTTCGAGCTTCTGCGCTTGGCGCAGCTGTGCCTCGGCCTGCTCGCGTTCGGCGATGGCCTGGCTGCGTTCCTCATTCGCGAGCGCCAGTGCCTTATAGGCACTGAATTGGCGCATGAGCAGCCAGAGCACGAAGCCAAGCGCCACGGCGACAAGCACGACGCCGATGGTCATCAACAGCGCGACTTGATTCCAATCGGTGAGAATCTGCGCGGTCGATTTGCTGACCGTGACGAAGATCGGGAACTGCCGCGACCCCATCGTCGCGGCCAACCGATCGGGCTCCTCGGCGGTGGCGGCCGCTTCATAGGTCATCGGCTGGTCGAATTGCAGCGGCCGGTCGGGTGCCGCAGGCTTGGCATTATAGTCTTCGCTCGATGATGTCGGAAAACGCGCGAGCAGGCTGCCGTCGCTGCGCCACAGACTGACGGCGCCGCCGCTGCCAAGCTGCAGCGTCTTGTAGAGATTTTCGAAATAGGCGACGTCAAGGCCGCCGATGACGAGACCGAGAAAATTGCCGGACGACGAAGTTACCCGCCGCGCCACGTAGAGCGACCAGCTGTTCGTCGAGCGGTTGCGGACCGGCCGGCTGATGACGGCGTGATCGCTCGCTCCGTCTTTCAGCACCGGGAAATAATCGCGGTCGTCGACATGAAAAACCGGCGGCGGGAAACCCCGGGAATAATTGACGATCTGGCCTTGCACGCCGATGAGGCTCACGACGTTCAGCTGCGGGATGCCGATGATGCGCGAGCGCAGCATGTCATGCGTCGCGCGATCGGACTCCACCGCATCGAATTGCGCGGGGGTCGATAGATTGTCGGCCGCCAGCTTCTCCGCGACATTGCTGATGATGAGATCGACGCTTTGAAGGGCGCGTTCGGTCTCCTCGACAAGAAGCAGATCGAGCGCTCCGAGTGCGCGACGCTCTTCCTTGAGCTCGCGCTGTCGCAGTTCATAAATGACAAGAGTCACACCGATCATAATCAGCGCAATGATCAACAGGCCGACAGTCAGAACAAGAGATCGTGCATTTAACCCTGAGCTTGACCGATCGCTCCTTTGTTCCGCGGCACAGTGATCTACTCCCCCGTTAAAATCCGTCGATGGCATAAGCCCTCATTCAAAAGTCGCCGGGCCGCCTGACGGGACTCTGGCCTGCGGGACTTTTTTTCTTGCTCGTGCCGTGTCGATCCGCAGACATCGGCGAGACCAACAGCGCTCCGGAAAGTACGCGTCGGAGACTGATTTGACGCGGAAGCTTATCAGCAAAGTCGGGGATAAGAGAAGCCGTATTGCTGTCACGATGAGCGGTAAATGCGCCGTTCGCGCATGCGGAAAAATTGGATTGCAAATCCAAAAACGCGAATCACATTACGTCTAATGCATGCATTTAAAATGAGAAGAAAGTCGGGCGTGCCTTAATTCGCTTATCACCAGCGCATCAGCGCGCTGCCCCAGGCCATGCCCGCGCCGATGGCCATCATCGCGATCAAATCGCCAGGCTGCAAACGTCCCGCGCGATTGGCTTCATCGAGCGAGATTGGCAGAGAGGCGCTCGATGTATTGCCATAGCGATCGATATTGAGCCAGCATTTCTCGAGCGGAATGCCGAGCCGGTCGACGACCGATTCGACGATGCGCACATTAGCTTGATGCGAGATGATATGATCAACGGCGCCGGGCTTCAGACCGTGTGCGCCGAGCGCTTCGAGAATCGCATCGGGTAGAACGCGCACTGCGAATTTATAAATCTCGCGGCCGTTCATCGCGACCTTGTGCATGTTGGCGGCAAGCACTTCGGCCGATTGCGGATGGCGGCTGCCGCCGCCGGGGATCTGCAATATGCCCGCGGCATTGCCGTCGGAATGAAGATGCGCCGACATTAGGCCGCGGTTCGGATCGGACGACGGGCCGACGACCATTGCGCCGGCAGCATCGCCGAACAGCACGCAGCTGTTGCGGTCGGTCCAATCGACGACGCGGCTCAACAGCTCCGCGCCGATGACGAGCACGCGTTTCGCCTGGCCGCTGCGGATGAATTGATCGGCGATGCTGAGGCCGTAGAGCGAGCCGGCGCAGGCAGCCGAGATATCGAAGGCAAAGGCCCGGCTTGCGCCGAGTTTCGCCTGCACCAGCACGGCGCAGGAGGGCATCGGCATGTCGGGCGAAATCGTACCGACGATGATCATGTCGAGATCGGCGGGATCGGTCGCCGCCATTTCCAGCGCCCGGCGGGCTGCGGCAACCGCCATATCGGAGGTCACTTCACCTTCGGCGGCGATATGGCGCTCGCGGATACCCGTCCGCTCGACGATCCATTGATCGGATGTGTCGACGAGTTTTTCGAGATCGGTATTGGTGAGAATGCGCGACGGAGCGTAAGAACCCGTCCCCAAAATTTGGGACTGCGTCAAATCCATCACCTTACTTTGACGCGTTCATCAGCTGGCTCGACGCCGTCTCGCTGATCTCGCGTTGGCTTATGGTCGCCTCATGGGCTGCGAGGGTGATGCCGAAGCAAGGGGGACGCAGCCGAAGGGCAGTCTTTTGGGAAAGACAGGCTGCAACCATATGAAGCGGAACGGGCTTCACAAGTCAAGAATTGTAAAATCGGGCCGGCTCGCCGTGATCATCCGGCTTTCGAATGAGCATGGAAGGAGCGCGAAAGCCCGGTGGGCCCGGAGGCGCCACCCATCAAAGCGCCTTGCGGCCCAGAGCCTTTTCCGTGGCGACGCCCGTCGCATCGAGCGCATAGGATTGCTGCAACTCGGAGATGGTGTTGCGGGCCGCGCGCAAAGCCTCATTGGCAACGCGCGGACGAAAGCCCGCAAGCGCCCAATTGGGACCGCCGGCATGTGGGTCGCGCGGCTGGATCAGAATCTCGTCGACCTGCTCGAAGCCTTCACAGGTTTTGAGGGTCTGCAAACAAATATCGCGCAATTGGGCATGCGATCGAATCTCGCGCTGCATATGTCCTCCTCAATGTCGATTTGAAGACCGGTTCCGCACTATCCCACCACAGAAAGACATCGGTCGGCGAAGCGAGATGCCGCGCCGAAGCTTTCCTAAGTGGTTTTTGCCAGTCGGTATTGACGAACGCCAAAACTTAGATCGAGATGCACCATTCAAGGCATGACATGGCGCGTCTCGGGTCCGTCTTGGCAGCTCCTTCAGGCAAGCCCTATTGGAAGTCCTTGGGATATGCTTCAGATCGGCCTCGGATTACCTACTTAACGCTGGAAATAAGAATCCGTTCCCAAACCTCGACCATGCGCTGTTATACGGTTAGCAACGCTGACCTTGGGCGCAGAGGCAGATAATGCCGCAGAGTGCGCTTGGTTCGATCCCAACAGGCACGAGCAGGGACACATGAGCCTTAGACGCATAAACAAGCCATGACCCCGGAAGAGCTGCAGGCGCGCCTGCTTTATCGAGACGGTTTGATGCTGGTGCTCGACAAGCCGGCCGGCATCGCCGTCCATAAGGGCCCAAAAGGCGGCGACAATCTCGAAGCGCATTTCGATGCGCTGCGCTTTGGTCTGCCGCGCAGCCCAGCGTTGGCGCATCGGCTCGATCGAGAGACCTCGGGCTGTTTGGTGCTTGGGCGTCATCACAAGGCGCTGACGCAGCTCGGCCTGCTTTTCAAACAAGGCAAGGTCCGTAAAACCTATTGGGCTGTCGTCATCGGCGGCCCGAGCGAAGATGAAGGCCTCATCGATCTGCCGCTCGCAAGGCTTGATGCGACGCGCGGCTGGTGGATGAAGACGGATCCTCTGGGGCAGAAGGCGCAGACGCGTTGGCAGGTGCTTGCCCGAAGCGAAGATCGCAGCTTTCTGGCGTTGATGCCACTCACCGGCCGGACGCATCAGCTGCGCGTCCATTGCGCCGCATTGGGCTTTCCGATCCTCGGCGATGCGATCTACGGCACGGCGGATTCCGATGGCGCAAGGCTGCATCTGCATGCCCGCGCGATCGAAGTGCCGCTCTATAAGAACAAGGAGGCGCTGCGCATCGAAGCGCCTCTGCCGGCTCATATGGAAGCAGCCGTCGGCTGCTTTCCGGATGTCTCAGGTAAGACCGCGCGAGCGGCGAGCCCAATTGCGCAGGCTCACCAAGCGCCGCCCTAGGCCGCCGTCTTCGCTTTTGAGCGCCGCCAGCATCTCGCGCAGCCGCGCCTTGATCGGCGCCATCGCTTCCTTGATCTTGAGCTTATAAGGCTCGGTCAGCTCATGCGCCCAGGCGCGGATGCGCAGAACCCAAAGATAGAAGCGCTCGAACCAGGGCATCGAGAGAAGTTTTACGCGGGTCATCTCGAAGAGAAAGGCCATCACGCCGAGGCCAGCCACTTTCGCCGCAACGAAGGCGAGGATGCCAAGAAAGAGATGATGATGGGTGATGAGCCAAAGGCCGAGAAATTTGAAAGGCTCGATGACGCCCAACGGAATAAGGAAGACGAGCAGCACGACGGGAGCGGGCAGCCGGTCGATCGTGCGCGCCAAAGCCTGCTTGAGCCCCTCCAGCGGGATGAGGGCGGCGAGCCGCGTCAAAGCATGGCCAAGGAGATCCCAAAGCCAGGCTTCGAACAGGAACAGGACGGCCAGCAAGAACCAGAGGGGCCGCAGGATCTTCTGATGCAGAGGCTGGGACATGCACGCCTTCGAAAGGGTCAAACGGTCTGAGTTTTAAAGATCGGCGCTTGCGGCCGGTTCCGCAAGAGACAGGCTTGAGCGAGAAATGACGCGCGCTAGCCGCGGCAGTTCGGAACCTGGCCGCTGCGTCCGCCCTTCAGCGATTTCGCGACATGCGCGGCAATCGCATCGAAATCTGCTTTCTGCGCCGCCGGATATTCGAGATAGATCGAATTCCAGATCTGATTATGACAGGAGAGCAGATGCTTGGCGTAGAAGATGTTTCCGCCATGCGTGCCCGACACGGTGATCGCCAGACCGATGCGGCGCTTATAGGTGATCGTCTCGCCCTGGTTTGGCGTCTCGTAAAGTTTGAAGGCGTCGTCGAGATTGTCGTCGACGTTCAGACTGCCGGAGATGGTGAGGCTCGCCTTCTCATCGGGCGAGGTGAAGACGAGGCCGTCGTTGTTTTCCGGCGGCGGGCCGGCCTTCCAGCCGGCGGGGACATCCGCATTCGTGCCGAAGCGGGCATTGTGATAGCTCGTCCAGCCGCTCTCGGCGAGGGCGGCTTGCGATAGAGCAACAAGACAGACGGCAGATAAAAAAATCCGCATAGGCAAATCCTTTGAATCAAAGAACGTCAGTTCCGCAATCAGGTTTTTAGGCGATAGCCGGTCACAAAAATCCGCCAGATGATGATGAGGCAGATGCCGAGGAAAAGAAATGTCGCGGCGAGACTCAAGCCCACATTCACATCGGCTGTGCCGAAAAAGCTCCAGCGGAAGCCGCTGATCAGATAGACGACGGGGTTGAACAGAGTGACCGTCTGCCAGAAGGGCGGCAGGATCTTGATCGAATAGAAGCTGCCACCGAGAAAGGTTAAAGGCGTGATCAAGAGGAGCGGCACGACCTGCAGCTTCTCGAATCGATCGGCCCAGATACCGATGATGAAGCCGAGCAGGCTGAAGCTGAGAGCCGTGAGAACGAGAAAGGCCAGCATGAAGGCCGGATGTTCGATATGGATCTCGACGAAGAGGCTCGCGGTCGCAAGGATGATCAGCCCGAGAATGATCGATTTCGTCGCCGCCGCGCCGACATAGCCGATGACCATCTCGATGAAGGAGATGGGCGCCGACAAGAGCTCATAGATCGTGCCGGTGAATTTCGGAAAGAAGATGCCGAAAGAGGCGTTGGTGATGCTCTGCGTGAGAAGCATCAGCATGACGAGGCCCGGCACGATGAAAGCGCCATATTTGATGCCTTCGATCTGGCTGATGCGCGAGCCGATCGCCGCGCCGAAGACGACGAAATAGAGCGAGGTCGAGATCACCGGCGAGATGATGCTCTGCAGCAGCGTGCGGAAAGTCCGTGCCATCTCGAAGGAATAGATGGCGCGAATGGCGCGAAGATTCATTTTCTCTGCCTCACGAGCTGTACGAAGATGTCTTCCAGCCGGCTTTCGCGCGTCGCGATATCGTCGAAGACGATGCCTGATCCCACGAGATCGTCAAAAAGCGTCGTCACCGAGCGGCCGTTCTGCCCGCTTGTGTAGGTATAGGTGAGCGTTCGGCCATCCTCGGACAGCAGAAGATCATAGGCGGCGAGGCGCTCGGGGATATTTTCGAGCCGCTGCGGCAACGACAGGACGATCTGCTTCTTGCCGAGCTTATGCATCAGCTGATCCTTATCATCGACAAGGATCAATTCGCCCTTGTCGATAATGCCGATGCGATCGGCGATCGCTTCCGCCTCTTCGATATAATGCGTCGTCAGAATGATGGTGACGCCCGCGGCGCGCAGATTGGCAACGATCTGCCACATGTCCTTGCGTAATTCGATATCGACGCCAGCGGTCGGCTCGTCGAGAAAGAGAATGCGCGGCTCATGTGACAGCGCCTTGGCGATCATCACGCGCCGTTTCATGCCGCCCGACAGCGTGCGGATCTCGCTCTTGCGTTTGTCCCATAAGGTCAGATCGCGCAGAATTTTTTCGATCAGCTGCGGATTGTCCGGCTTGCCGAACAGCCGCCGGCTGAAGGTCACCGTCATCCAGACCGATTCGAAATGATCGACCGTCAGCTCCTGCGGCACGAGCCCGATCATCGAGCGCGTGTATCGATAGTCCTTGATGATGTCGTGGCTGTCGACGCTGACGCTGCCCTCGGACGGGTTGACGATGCCGCAGACGGCACTGATCAGCGTCGTCTTGCCGGCGCCGTTGGGACCCAGAAGGGCGAAGATTTCGCCGGCTCTTATGTCGAGATTGATGTCTTTGAGCGCTTGAAAACCGGTGGCGTAGGTTTTCGAGACATGGCTGACGGAGATGATCGGGGACATGGCGGTGCTTATACCGTGGTCTCCTCGCTTCACTCAAGCGACGTCACGCCAACGTTAGGTGTTGCGGGAACAGGCGGCGGGGCCGGCGCGTTGTCGGCAGTGAATCCCGGGAGAACCGCATGTCCGCGCAAAAGACGGCAAAGCTGCAGCAAAGGCGCTTTGAAGACGAAGAGTTGTCGCGCAAGCGGCTGCTTGATCAAGATCTCAATGAAGCGCTGGAGGAGAGCTTTCCGGCCAGCGATCCGCCGCAAATGACGCAGCCGAATGTCCAGACCGGCGCGCCGCACCGGACGGCGGCGCCAAGACGGCGCCATTTGGCGCGTAAAGGCGGCTAAAATCACCGTTTCGGGCCTTTTTGGCCGCAGGTCCGTGCGGTCTGTCGCAGGGTGCGTCGTCAGAACGTCATAAGGTGTAGAGAGGCGGTCCTCTTTGCCTTTCCTTGGGGGGTGCTGCCTGCTATTTGCGTGGCATGACCACCCATCGACTCGAAAATATCCGCAATTTTTCCATCATCGCCCACATCGATCATGGCAAATCGACCCTTGCCGACCGGCTGATCCAGACGACGGGCGCGCTCGCCGAGCGCGAGATGGTCGAGCAGGTCCTCGATTCGATGGATATCGAGCGCGAGCGCGGCATCACAATCAAGGCGCAGACCGTCCGTCTCGAATATAAGGCGAAGGACGGCAAAACTTACGTCTTGAACCTCATGGATACGCCCGGCCATGTCGACTTCGCCTATGAGGTCTCGCGCTCGCTGGCGGCCTGCGAAGGCTCGCTCCTTGTCGTCGATGCGAGCCAGGGCGTCGAGGCACAGACGCTCGCCAATGTCTATCATGCGCTCGATGCGGGCCATGAGATCGTTCCCGTCCTCAACAAGATCGATCTGCCGGCGGCGGAGCCTGAACGCATCAAGGAGCAGATCGAGGATGTGATCGGCCTCGATGCCTCGAATGCGGTGCTGATCTCGGCCAAGACAGGCATCGGCATCGACGAGGTCTTGGAGGCGATCGTCACGCGGCTACCGCCGCCGAAGGGCGACGAGACGGCGCCGCTCAAAGCACTCCTGGTCGACAGCTGGTATGATGCCTATCTCGGCGTCGTCGTGCTGGTGCGCGTCATCGACGGCACGATGAAGAAGCACCAGAAGATTTTGATGATGGGCACGGATGCCCATTACGAGGTCGACCGCATCGGCGTGTTCCGGCCCAAAATGGTCGATGTCGAGGTTTTGAACCCCGGCGAAATCGGCTTCATCACCGCGCAGATCAAGCAGGTGGCGGATACCCGCGTCGGCGATACGATCACTGAGGAGAAGCGGCCCTGCGCGGAGGCGCTACCGGGCTTCAAGCCGGCGCAGCCCGTCGTCTTCTGCGGTCTCTTCCCGGTCGATGCGGCGCAATTCGAAGATCTGCGCGCCGCAGTCGGGCGGCTCCGCCTCAATGATGCGAGCTTCTCTTATGAGATGGAAAGCTCGGCGGCGCTCGGCTTCGGCTTCCGCTGCGGATTTCTCGGGCTGTTGCATCTCGAGATCATTCAGGAGCGGCTCGAGCGCGAGTTCAATCTCGATCTCATCGCGACGGCGCCCTCAGTCATCTATCGGATCATCATGCGCACCGGCGAAGTGATCGAATTGCACAATCCGGTCGATATGCCCGATCCGTCGAAGATCGAGAAGATCGAGGAGCCGTGGATTCGTGCGACGATTCTCACGCCCGACGATTATCTCGGCGCGGTGCTAAAACTCTGCCAGGATCGGCGCGGCGTGCAGGTCGATCTCAACTATGTCGGCAAGCGCGCGATGGCGATCTATGATCTGCCGCTCAACGAAGTCGTGTTCGATTTCTACGATCGGTTGAAATCGATCTCGAAAGGCTATGCGAGCTTCGATTATACGATCACCGATTATCGCGAAGGCGATCTCGTCAAAATGTCGATCCTCGTCAATGCCGAGCCGGTCGATGCGCTCTCCATGCTGGTGCATCGCGACCGGGCCGAGATGCGCGGTCGCGCCATGGTCGAGAAGCTGAAAGATCTGATCCCGCAGCATCTCTTCCAGATTCCCATCCAGGCGGCGATCGGCGGCAAGATCATCGCCCGTGAGACGGTGCGGGCGCTGCGCAAGGATGTAACGGCGAAATGCTATGGCGGCGACGCCACCCGCAAGCGCAAGCTGCTCGATAAGCAGAAGGCCGGCAAGAAGCGCATGCGCCAGTTCGGCAAGGTCGAGATCCCGCAGGAAGCCTTTATCGCGGCGCTGAAGATGGACAGTTGAGATCGCGCGTTATGGAGTCCTTGGCGCAAGTCAAAAGTCCATGAAAGCGCGCGTCATTGCGAGCACAGCGAGCGTCGAACGGCGAGGGCTTCGCAAAAGAGAGAAGCACGAACAAGTACCTGCCAAAATATAGCTGCTGATCCGAAGGCGAGGGATGCATGAGGGCATTTTTGGTCGCATTAACGACGGCACTAAGTGTAGGGATCATGTCGCCGACTTGCGCCAGCTCCTGCCTGGACATGGCTGGCTTGCCGCCGCTTGAATCGATGTCTGTGGGGAAAAAGCCAATTCGCGTCGTTGTTGAGGCGCTCTTACATGACGCAGAAACAATATACAAAGAAGGTTCGCATATCGTCGCGCAAAATCCACGGACCAATCGCGAGGCGGATGCCATTTCAACAATGGAAGCGCAACACGTCGGCGGGGAAAGTTTCCACATCAAGGAGTGCAATTTCCAGGAGGCGTTTTATCCAATGATGCAAGGTGCGCAATCGAAATATCCAGAGGACGTGGCGTTCACGCTCGTTCGGATCGGACAATTCGACAACTTCATTTTCAACGCCGTAAATGAAGCATTGAGTTGTTCGAACACACAAGCGCAGTTCGATCTAAGCCTCTCACGGCAAATGCTCGATCACGCCTCGATGGAATTTAACGGCCATCCAGAAGAAAGAGATTGGGACCCGAACAACCTTGCGGGGCCGGAAAAACGGGAGTCGTGTCGGTAATTCGTCCAGCTCGAAGAAAGAATCGCGTCGCTGTTTGGGATTAAGCTATGGTCTTCATGGGAGGGCTCTGGGAATGACATACTTGAAATTCGAAGATGCGCTTATTCTTGCAATAGTCGAAGCATCCGAATACGGAGCGGCTGGAGGTAACTCAAAAGGGCAGGTTGAGGTTTTTGAGGCTGCCGAACATGCCGGACTAGAACGCAAAGAAATATGGATAAGCGATGCAGTGACTAGCTTCGAAAATCAGGGATTTGTTTCCAACGTTGTACGCCCGCTAGGAAGCCCACTTAGAACTTTGCTGATGATTACTGCCGAGGGTCGCAAGCACGCCGACTTCATCCGTTCACGCAGTCCGTTCTAAAACGAATTGCCTAATGGCCTTATCGTGTGTCCCCGATGCGGCGCAGGAGGGCGTCATTGCGAGGAGTGAAGCGACGAAGCAATCCACATCACGATGGATTATTAGCCTCGGATGGATTGCTTTGCTTCGCTCGCGATAACGCCACGAAACTCAGATTATTTCGCGGCCGGCGCGGAGAACCAATCGAATTTATAGTTGATCGCGGCGCGGACGATTTTTTCGTCGAGTTCCATTCGCGCCGCTGTGCCGCCGGGCAGACTGCCGACATTGCCATAGGTGTGGGTCTGGCCGAGCTCGGTGTAGAGATATTCGCCTTTCAGCGTCCAATTTTTAGTCAGCGCATATTCCAGGCCGCCGCCAAAGGCGACGCCCGCCGCCGTCCGCGCCGCCGTGCCGATCGAATAGTCCTGGCCTTGCGGCGACAGGATGAGATAGCCGTTGTTGAAATTGCGTCCCGCAATGGCGAATCCACCCGTCGTATAGACGAGGAGGCGGTCGTCGATGGCCGCGCCGACCCGGCCGCGCATGGTCGATAGCCAATGCGAGCCGACGCCTGAGCTGAAGGCGAGACTATCGGTCGGGCCGTTGGTGAGGGCGGCGGGTGAGGCAGCCGTCGCGAGCCCTGTGTAGGTCAGATCGGACTCGAGGCCGAGGACCAAATTCATGATCTGATAATTGAAGCCGAGCTGGCCGCCGCCGAGATAGCCATGCGCCTGAGAACCGCCGCTTGCGGCATTGAAGGCGCTCCCGGCAGCATCCAGGGCGGTGTCCCAGAAGCCGTTGGGTTTTTGTGGCGCATTGTCGGTAAAGGTGTAGCCGCCCGTCTGGCCGCCGTAAAAGCCCGTCCAGGTGAAAGTCGGCAGCGGCTGAAGCGCCGAGACATCGCCGGCGAGCGCTGCGCCCACGAAAACCGGTGTCGCGATTAAACCTATGAGAAAGCTACGGAATTGCACGCTAACCGTCCCGTGAGCTGACGCTTATGGATGGATCATCGTGGCATGAAAACCTAACCGATTTGCTCCACCTCTTATAGCCGATTTTGACCCTTTTGTCCCATTTTCGTCCGCCGGTCTTCCCCTGCTGGAAGATTTGATTTCGAACACGAGCTATGCCGTAGAATAGGACAAATCACGGACCCGATCGGGTGCGCGGCTTGCTTAAGGGGCGTAATCGCCGCTTCGCGGTGAAAGCAAAAGCAGTGCGCATAAGAAACCGAGCGATCCATGTCCATTGCCGAAGTGCTCGACCGAAAGGCCAAGATCGATGCGGCGATCGCCATGCGCGATGCGACGCGGTTCAGTGTCCATCTGCTGGCCTGGCTCGAGGCGACCGCCTTTCTGCGGGCTCTACCCAATCTGCGGAAGGCGGGCATAGAGCCGAAGGAAATCCCGGCCTTCGAGGCGGCCGATCTGCGCGATGTCAGCGTGCGAAAGGAGGCCGATGATGCCGTCATGGCCTTCTGTATCGGCGCAGGGCTCGCCCGCGATGCAGCCTCCTTCAAGGATCTCGATCGGCGTTTGACCGAGCGCTTCGGCATCATCTATCCGGGCTCCTCGGCGCTCTATCATTGCAATCAGATCATCGATCCTGTCGTGTCGCTCGATGACGCGGTCGGCCAGATTCTCAAATCGCTGTTCGAAGGCGCAAGCCTGACGCCGTCCGCGCTTTGGGATGTGGGGCTGCGGTTGTTGCAGCGATTGCGCTCATCGAGTTTCGAAAAGGCGCTGGCACCGCTGCTCGCGGATTTTCTGCGCTGCGAATGGCGGAGCCACCTCGCGGACCATGCGGAGATCGGCGCCATCGCGCAGTTGAAGATCATCGCCTGCCTCGAAGACGATCGCGCCGATCAGCCCTTTATTGCCGCGCTCTTGCTCGCCAGCGCCGACGCGGTCGACGCGCTGCCGCCGGAATATCTTCCTCAATTGGCAAAGCTCGCGGAGCGGCCGTGAACACGGCGTCCGTGCGACTGCGGCCATGAGCCTACCGCACGACCCATCTTATTGGTCGGCGCGGAACTTTCATCTCGCTGCTGATAACAAAATGATTTTTCGATAAATATTCAGGCAGACCGCGTTGTTACGTCGGTTGCGTTCCCAATTCCTGGAGCGTTCGCAGGAACGAGATGACGTCTTCCCGGCTTAACATGCCGACCACATGGTGATCCCGGGTAACGGGCAATTGGTTGACTCCATCGCGGTCCAGCTTCTCGAGGACAGTCCCGAGCTCAGCATCAGGATCGACGCTCTCTGATTGTTTCAAGGGAAGCATGACCTGACCGACACGCGTCGTCGCCCATTCGGGACGCGCCACTTCCTTTATCCGCTGCAAAGTCATCAGGCCAACAGTGTCGTCTCCGCGGTTGACGAGGAAACAATGTTGGCCACCGGCGAGGATATGTTCGTCCACCAAATCCTGCAGCGTCAGATCTGCGGAAACCTTGGCGCAATGAGGGCTCATGGCCTGCGAGACTCTGTGGCCCGCTAGCAGACCTTGAACCATCACTTGCTGCACCTGGGTGGAAGCTGCATTGTCGAGGAACCAGCCGATGAACGCTATCCAAAGTCCGCCAGTAAGGTTGCCATTCAACATCTGCCAGACGCCGACGAAGATAAACAGAAAGGCAAAGAAGCGACCGACATTTGCTGCGATGAGGGTCGCGCGGCGCATGTTTCCTGTGACCGCCCACACGAATGCCCGGAACACGCGGCCGCCGTCGAGCGGATAGCCGGGGATGAGGTTGAACAGCACCAGGGCGAGGTTGATGTAGGCGAGGTATTTTGCCAAACCCAGGAGCGGTTCAATGCCCGCGACCAGCGGCTGCACCGCGTAGAAAAGGATCGCCAGGGTCAAGCTCACGAGCGGCCCCGCGCTCGCTATAAAAAACTCAGCGATGGCGCTGGGCGGTTCGGCGCTGATCTGAGCGACGCCTCCGAAAAGGAATAGCGTAATGCTGCGCACTGGGACTTTGTACCGCAGCGCCACCACGGAGTGCCCCAGTTCATGGAGTAGCACGCTCACGAAGAGCATGATGGCCGTCACAGCGCCAACCAACCAGTACAGCAACGCTGGCCAGTTTTTGAACTCGGCGGGAAAGTAACTCGTGGCCAGCATCCACGTGAGCAGTGCGAAGATCACAAACCAGGAGTAATCCAAACCGATCGGAATCCCGAAAATTCTGCCTAACGGGATGTTGTGTCGAGTCATGGGCGTCCTTCCTTATCGGTGGGCGGGCCGATCAATTCAATGCGCGTGCTCACGATCATGTCTGCACAAGAACCTCGATGCCACTCTATCGCAAGTGTTGTCTCTCTCGCGACGGCCCAGGCATTCCTCTAGGAGGCCTTCTTTTCGGCTGGGTTCTGGCGCGGGTCGTCCCCAGGATCTGAATTGATTGTACTTCGTCCAAAAGCCGTCGCGCACCGGGGCGCGGTGGCACTACGAAAACGGGCTGGAATGGGCTAAACTGAACAAGCCAGAGCAGCGCTGATCGGATGTCTTCTAATGTATATTATCGCGCGCAATATCACCGGCCCCCGTCTGCGATGCGAAGCCCTCATGGTCGACAAGAAGAGCTATACGCCGTGGCCGCCGTCGACCGAGGACGGCTGGCGCCGTGCTTATAAGTTTCGCGATCGTTTGATGGCGGAGGTTGTGCGGCTCGAACTCGACCCGATGGGCGAGAATCTCAAGGTGATCGAAGCCGTCTATATTCCTTAAGACGCGGCCGGAGGCGTCGCTACGGCCTCGGCGTCGTGCAAGGATTCCAGAGCATGTTCCGAAAAAGTTGCACGACTTTTTCTTCTCTTAAGACATCGGATATAACCGATGTCTTACATGAGAACATGCTCTAAATTATTGAATTGGAGCATCTTCCTATCACTCGGATGATTCTATCCGAGCGGAAGATGCTCTAGCGCCAGCTTGAAGCGCTCCGCCGCGGCGCCGATTTCCTGGGCGCGCTTCTGCATCAAATTCAGCATATCGGCATAGAGCAGTTCGGCATCTTCGAGCGTGCGCTCGCCGAGCAGAAAGCGGGCAAGCGCCGTCTCGTCGCGGCCGAGCGCGCGGGCGGTCTCACGCTGCCAATCGGAGCCGAAGAGAAGCCGCGCCGCCGTCTTGAAATGCTCTTCGGCCGAGATGGTAGCTTCAGGCTCGGCTGCGGCTTGCGGACGCGCATCCATTTCTTCCGTCGCTTCGGCAAGCCGCAGCACTTCGGGAAGGACGGAGCGCAAAGTTTCGGCCGCAGTGATCGGCACCGTCCAGCCGCGCAGATCCGGCCGCCATTCAAGCCGTGGGACCCAGCGCAAGAGCTGCAGCAATTGCTCGCTGAAGCCGCATTTGATGAGGATCTGATCCTCTCCCACCTGCAAATAGCGACTTTGCGGCAGCGGGTCGGCGGCGAGCTTGGCGCGGGCCTTCTCTTCTTTCGACATGGGCTCTGTCGGGCTCATTCCGGCTTGAAGTCGAGCGCGACGCCATTGATGCAATAGCGCAGATTGGTGGGCGGCGGACCGTCGGGAAACACATGGCCGAGATGGCTACCGCAGCGCGAGCAATGCACTTCCGTGCGCCGCATGCCATAGCTGCGGTCTTCAGTCGACTCGATCGAGCCTTCGACCGGATCGTTGAAGCTCGGCCAGCCGGTGCCGCTTTCGAATTTCGTCTTGGCGACGAACAGAGGCTGGCCGCAGCCGGCACAATAGAATGTGCCGGCGCGTTTCTCGTGATTGAGCACGCAGCTATGCGGCGCTTCCGTGCCGTGGCCGCGCATGATTTCATATTGCTCGGGAGTGAGGAGCTTGCGCCATTCTTCCTCGGAATGGCTGACCGGATATTGCTTGTCGGACATGTCTCGAAACTCCCACCTAACGCATCAAATCTGGCCGCTCGCCGATGAGGCGCGCCGCGCCGCCATCGCCATCGCGATGAGCGAGGCGCCGCCAAAGACCATATCGATGCCGACAAGCAAGCCGAGCGCCCAGGCCAGCGAATTCGGCAGGCCGGAGACGATGATGAGGGCGAGGATGATATCGATGACGCCGTTTGCCGCCATCCATTCCCATTTACCGGTGAGCTCGCTGCGATGGGTGACTGCAAGCAGGATCATCAGCACGCCGTCGGCGACGAAATAGGCGATGAGCACATAGGTCAGGGTGATGAGGCCCTGGAAGGGATTCCAGAGCAGGATCGCGCCGGCGATCACGGCCGCGATGGCCGAGGCCAGCGCCCAGCCGAACCCCGGTGCGCCGCGCGCGCGGAAGGTGGCGACAAGGCCCAAAATGCCGGCCATTAGAAACAGCCAGCCGAGAAACACTGTTGCGGCCAGCCCCGCCACAAGCGGAACGACGATCGCGGCAAAACCCAGCAGAACAAGAAGGATGCCTTCAGCCAGAAACACGCGCCAATGCTCGTGCATCGTTTTGGCAAGCGCGGTTTCAAGCGGCGACTGTGACGGTTGCAATACGGACATGGCCTGTCCTCCTTACGGATCAAACGAAACGGTCATACATCCAAATTGGCGACGTTGAGGGCATTCTCCTGGATAAATTCGCGCCGCGGCTCGACGACATCGCCCATCAGCTTGACGAAAATGTCATCCGCCTCGTCGCCTTCCTTGATCTTCACCTGCAACAAGGAGCGCACATTGCGGTCGAGCGTCGTCTCCCAGAGCTGCTCCGGGTTCATCTCGCCGAGACCTTTGTAGCGCTGGATCTGGGTAATGCCTTTTTGCCCGGCCGTCATCACCGCATCGATGAGCTGCAGCGGCCCATAGACAAGGCGTTCCTCGCCCTTGCGGACGAAGGTGGCGGGCCGATCATAGATCTCATGCAGCGCCTGCGCGTGCTCATTGGCGCGGCGCGCTTCGCCTGAGGCGAGCAGCGCGGCATCGAGCGTCGCGACCTGGCGCACGCCGCGCAATTCGCGGGAGAATTGGTAGCCGCCATTCTCGACATGGCCATGCCAGCCGCGCTCAAGCTCGTCCGCCAGGCGATCGAGGCGCTGGGCGATCTCTTGCGCGAGGCGGTCGGCTTCCTCTTCCGCGCCGGGCGAGATGGGATGCAGCGCGCCGGCGATCGCCGCCTGCTCGACGATGGCGCGATCATAACGGTTGTGCAGGCTCATGAGGCTTTGCCGCACGATGCGGGCGTCTTCGACGATGGCGCGCAGATCCGCGGCGGCGCGTTCCTCGCCGCCCGCGAGTTTCAGGACGGCGCCGTCGAGACCGTTGCCGATCAGATAATCTTCCTTGGCCCGCTCATCCTTCAAATATTGCTCGGACGAGCCGCGCTTCACCTTGTAGAGCGGCGGCTGGGCGATGAAGAGATGGCCGCGCTCGATCAATTCGCGCATCTGCCGGAAGAAGAAAGTGAGCAGCAGCGTGCGGATATGCGAGCCGTCGACATCCGCGTCTGTCATGATGATGATCTTGTGATAGCGCAGCTTGTCGGGATTGAAATCGTCGCGGCCGATGCCGGTGCCGAGCGCCGTGATCAGCGTGCCGATCTCCTGGCTTCCCAGCATTTTGTCGAAGCGCGCGCGTTCGACGTTCAGGATCTTGCCGCGCAAAGGCAGCACCGCCTGATATTCGCGGTTGCGGCCTTGCTTGGCTGAGCCGCCTGCCGAATCGCCCTCGACGAGGAAGAGTTCGGCCTTGGCCGGATCGCGCTCCTGACAATCGGCGAGCTTTCCGGGCAGATTGGCGACGTCGAGCGCGCCCTTGCGGCGGGTGAGTTCGCGCGCCTTGCGCGCAGCCTCGCGCGCCTGGGCGGCTTCGACGACCTTGCCGACGACAATGCGCGCCTCTTGCGGATGTTCTTCGAACCAGCGGTCGAGCATCTCATTGACGAGGCCTTCGACGGCGGGACGCACTTCCGAGGAGACGAGCTTGTCCTTCGTCTGCGACGAGAATTTCGGGTCCGGCACTTTCACGGAAAGGACGCAGGTCAGGCCTTCGCGGCAATCGTCGCCGGTGAGATCGACCTTTTCCTTTTTGCTCAAGCCGGAGCGCTCGGCATAGCCGGTCACTTGCCGCGTCAGCGCGGCGCGAAAGCCCGCGACATGCGTGCCGCCGTCGCGCTGTGGGATGTTGTTCGTGAAAGGGGCGAGGTGCTCATGATAGGAATCATTCCACCACAGCGCGACCTCGACCGTGACGTGATCGCGTTCGCCCTTCATGAGAATGGGCGTGTTGATCAGAGGTGATTTGGCGCGGTCGAGATAGCGCACGAAAGCCTCGAGCCCGCCTTCATAGTAGAGCTCTTCGCGGCGGACTTCGGCGCTGCGCGCATCGGTCAGCACGATTTTGACGCCGGAGTTCAGAAAGGCGAGTTCGCGCAGCCTGTGCTCGATGGTGCCATAGTCGAAATCGACGACGCCTTTGAAGGTCTCGGGCGAGGGCAGGAAGATCACTTCCGTGCCGCGCTTGGGCTTGCCATTGACCAAAGGCGCGGGGCCGACGACGGCGAGCGGCGCAACCGTGTCGCCATGCGCGAAGGTGACTTCATGCTCCTTGCCGTCGCGCCAGATTCGGAGCTTCAGCCAAGTCGAGAGCGCATTGACGACGGAGACGCCGACGCCATGCAGGCCGCCGGAGACTTTGTAGGAATTCTGGTCGAATTTTCCGCCGGCATGAAGCTGCGTCATGATCACTTCGGCAGCCGACACGCCTTCCTCGGAATGGATGTCGACCGGGATGCCGCGTCCGTCATCGCTGACCGCCACGGAGCCGTCGGCGCACAAAGTGACGGTGACTTCCGTCGCATAGCCGGCCAGCGCTTCGTCGATCGCATTGTCGACAACCTCATAGACCATGTGGTGAAGGCCCGAGCCATCATCCGTATCGCCGATATACATGCCTGGGCGCTTGCGGACGGCATCGAGGCCGCGCAGCACTTTGATCGAATCGGCGTCATAGGCCATCGGCGGTAATTGCTCCGGCGCTAGCGGATCTTGCAGCGGATGCGGCACGGAATCCGGAGAGGCGGAAGCGGGATCTGCCATGTGTGGGAGAACTCTCTCAAATGAGCGCGGGAAAGGGCGGGACGAGCCCCGAATGTCACACCGAATATATAGTGCGAAACGGCGTCGAATGCATGGTTTCTGGCTGCTTTTCCAGAAATCTATGCGCTTTTACGGGGAGAAATCGCGACAGTTTTGAAGGCCGAGAAAAGCGCCGCGGCGAAGCGCGTGAAAGGGCGCTTTCAGACCCGTCTTTGCAGGCTGTTTTACCTGATTATCGCCTCTGCGTGGCTTGAAATCTGCTTGCCTCGCTGCAGCCTTTTCATCGCGAGGGATACCGACAATGGCTGACCAACCCGTGGGTTATTTTATCGATTGGGACGGGAAAATGCGGCCGACCGATCAGCCGGGCAAAGGGCTGCGCTGCGAAATCGATTTCAAGTCGAAATATGTCATGGTCTTCAACAAATACGGCGGCCTCGACCATGAATCGACCTGGTATGCGGATGAGGCGGCTGTCGAGAAGGCGGGCATCAAGCCGGTTCATGCCGATCTCAGCGCGCCGATCAAGATTTCCTCGATCGATTGATCCGCGCGACTGAGCGCTATTGGCCCAGCATCCGGTCGCGCGGGCTGAGCGGTCGTGCCGGAGCGGCGTCGCCAAGCCGGATTTGAAATTTCGTGATGGAAACCGGGGCCCCGGTCGAGCAGGACACGGAGCTCAGCTTCAAATCCATATCGCCCGGACCCGCGGAAAAATCGGCGATCGGATCGCCTGAAGGCGTCGTCGCGCGGGCAAACAGCGGCACCCCCGTATCCTTGCTGGCGACCGGACTTTCGACCGTCTTGATCGCGTCGCCGTCGAAGGCCGGCGCGGCCAGGGTGAATTCTGCCAGAAAGCGGGTGCGTACGGCGGGCTGTTCCGGCGTCGCCGGTTGTTGGCCGGAATAGAAGCGCAGCGTCGCGCCGGCGAGCGCGGTCTTGATCTCATCTATGGTGCATTTGGCATAGGCTTCAGCGAGCTTCATCGGGGGTCTCCAACGGCTGGCCTGATGTCTCTACGCAAGCAAAAGCCCGGCCGAAGAGCCGGGCTTTTCTGGAGGTCGCTATTGCGAAGCTTGGATCTTACTTCGTCTTGCGCGCGGCGAAGTCGTGATTCCAGTGATAGTCGTGCTCGTGCGAGATCTGATGCGTGCCCATGCGCTCGCGCATGAGGTCACTCGCGTTGACCGGGGTCACGCCATTGGCGATCGCGGGGTTGAGCCGGAAGCGGGTGATCGTCACCGGCGCATCTTTCGAGCAGGACACTTCTGTGAACTTGATGTCGGAATCGCCAGGACCGGCCGAGAAATCGCCGATCGTCGCGCCATCCTTGGTCACTCGGCCGAACACCGGCGTGCCGACATGCTTGCCCGGAACCGGGCTCTCGACGAATTTCGGCTGGTCGCCTTCAAAGGCCGGCGAGGCAAAGGTGAATTCCGCGAGGATGGTGTTACGGATGATCGGCTTGTCGGCCGTCACCGGCTGCGGGCAGGAATAGATGCGAACGGTCGCGCCGTCGAAGGCAGACTTGATCGCGTCAACGTCGGAATTGGCAAAGGCCTCGGCTAACTGCATGTCAAACTCCAGTTTGTCGGACGGGCATTGACCAATTTCTGGCAACGCACCAATTTTTTTGTTTAGGTCAGACACTCCTCCGCATAGCAAGCCCTCGCAGCCATAGAGGCGCCGAATGGGTTATCCCAGCGATTTGAGTGCATCCAGCTTAAAGCAAAGACCATGCCGCACAGTATGAAAGAACGGGCGGATGATACGACCGGACGGTCGCTTCTATAAATTTTCGACAAATCGAGCAAGCTGAAAGAGTGTGCAAACTGCCGGTAAAGCTAGCGAAAACGCGCGGCCTTGAGGGGCCGCGCGTTTTGCTTTCAGCGATCAACTTGTCCTGGTGGGCTCACGCCCCTTTGGGGAAGTTTACGACACGCGAGTCGCGCGATCCTTGATCCGCTGTCGCATCATCGCCCGTCAAAAGGCTGAGACCCTGTGGCGTCGCACCGATGACCACCGTCTCGGCGTCGTGGATCTGGCCGGCGAGGATCTTCTCCGCCAGCGGATCCTGCAGCGCCTTTTGGATGACGCGTTTCAACGGCCGCGCGCCATAGGCGGGATCATAGCCCTTGTCGGCGAGCCAGGCGCGCGCCTCCGGCGTCAGATCCAGATGGATCTTGCGGTCTTCGAGCAGCTTCATCAGATGCTCGAGCTGGATGTCGACGATCGCCGACATATCCTCGCGCCGCAGGCGGTGGAACAGGATGATCTCGTCGATCCGGTTCAGGAACTCCGGCCGGAAATGCGCCCGCACCATCTGCATCACTTCGGCCTGCACCGCAGCGGATTCTTCGCCTTCCTTCTGGTTGACGAGAAATTCGGCGCCGAGGTTCGACGTCATGATGATCAGCACGTTGCGGAAATCGACCGTGCGGCCCTGTCCGTCGGTGAGTCGGCCGTCGTCGAGCACCTGCAGGAGAACGTTGAAGACGTCGGGATGCGCCTTCTCGATCTCGTCGAAGAGCACGACCTGATAGGGCCGGCGCCGCACCGCTTCGGTGAGCGCGCCGCCTTCCTCATAGCCGACATAGCCGGGCGGTGCGCCGATGAGGCGGGAGACCGAATGCTTCTCCATATATTCGGACATGTCGATGCGGACCATCGCCGTCTCGTCGTCGAAAAGGAACGAGGCGAGCGCCTTGGTGAGTTCCGTCTTGCCGACGCCCGTCGGTCCTAAGAACATGAAGGAGCCGATCGGGCGATGCGGATCCTGCAGGCCGGCGCGGGCGCGCCGAACCGCGGTGGAAACCGCCCGCACCGCTTCCGTCTGGCCGACGACGCGCTTGGCGAGTTCTTCTTCCATGCGGAGAAGTTTGTCGCGTTCGCCTTCGAGCATTTTATCGACCGGCACGCCGGTCCAGCGCGAGACGACTTGCGCGACGTGATCGGCGCTCACCGCCTCGTCGACGAGAACGTCGGTGCGATGCGCTTCCGTCGTCGCCAATTTGCGCTCGAGTTCCGGAATGATGCCATAGGTCAGTTCACCGGCGCGCTGGAATTCGCCGCGGCGCTGTGCCTGGACCAATTCATTGCGGGCCGCTTCGAGCTGCTCTTTGATCTTCTGGGCAGCGCCGAGCTTGTCCTTCTCGGCGCGCCAGCGCGCCGTCAGGGCCGCGGATTTCTCCTCCAAATCGGCGAGCTCGGATTCGAGCTTGACCAGGCGTTCCTTGGAAGCTGCGTCGGTCTCCTTCTTCAGGGCCTCCTGCTCGATCTTGAGCTGGATGATGCGGCGGTCGAGTTCGTCGAGCTCTTCCGGCTTCGAATCGACCTGCATGCGCAGCCGTGAGCCGGCTTCGTCGACGAGGTCGATGGCCTTATCCGGTAGGAAGCGGTCGGCGATGTAGCGATGCGACAGGGTCGCGGCCGCGACGATCGCCGAATCGGTGATGCGCACGCCGTGATGCAGCTCATATTTCTCTTTGAGGCCGCGCAGGATCGAGATCGTATCCTCGACCGTCGGCTCGGAGACGAACACGGGCTGAAAGCGCCGCGCCAGCGCCGCGTCCTTCTCGACATGCTTGCGATATTCGTCGAGCGTCGTCGCGCCGATGCAATGCAGTTCGCCGCGCGCGAGCGCCGGCTTCAAGAGATTGGACGCATCCATCGCGCCGTCGGTCTTGCCGGCGCCGACGAGCGTATGCATCTCGTCGATGAAGAGAATGATGCCGCCTTCCGCCGAAGTGACTTCGGTGAGGATGGCCTTCAAACGCTCTTCGAATTCGCCGCGATATTTGGCGCCCGCGATGAGGGCGCCCATGTCGAGGGCCAAGAGCTTCTTGTCGCGCAGGCTTTCCGGCACGTCGCCATTGACGATGCGCAGAGCGAGGCCTTCGACGATGGCGGTCTTGCCGACACCCGGCTCGCCGATCAGCACCGGATTGTTCTTGGTGCGGCGGGACAGAACCTGGATCGCGCGGCGGATCTCTTCGTCGCGGCCGATGACTGGATCGAGCTTGCCGTTGCGCGCCGCCTCGGTGAGGTCGCGGGCATATTTCTTCAGCGCGTCGTAGGCATTTTCCGCCGTCGCATTGTCGGCGGTGCGGCCCTTGCGCAGCTCTTCGATGGCGCCATTCAGCGCCTGCGGCGTGACGCCGGCTTTGGCGAGGATCTTGCCCGCTTCGCCGCTTTTCTCCATCGCGAGCGCGAGCAGCAGACGCTCGACGGTGACATAAGAATCACCGGCCTTCTGGGCGATCTGTTCGGCGCTGTCGAAGATGCGCGCAAGCGTGGGCGAAAGATAAACCTGGCCGGCGCCGGGGCCCTGCACTTTGGGCAGCTTGGACAAGGCCAGCTCGGTCTGCACGAGCGCGTCGCGCGAGCGTCCGCCCGCGCGGTCGATCAGGCCGGCGGCCAGACCCTGATCGTCATCGAGCAGAACCTTGAGCAAATGTTCGGGGGTGAACTGCTGATGACCTTCGCGCGTCGCGAGCGACTGGGCGCTCTGCACGAAACCGCGCGCACGATCGGTGTATTTTTCGAAATTCATGAAGTCCCTCCTTGCCCGCACCAAGCCCCGAAGCAGCCCAATGCGGCATGACATGGCCCCTAGCCGGATTTTCCCACGCCAGCACTGATGCACGTCAGAAGACGCGGATCCGCCGGCGGGAAACCGGCATGCGGCAGCCCTCTGCAGCAGATGTAAGGAAGTGTTGCCAAAATGTTAGGGAGCCAGCGCAACCGCCGCAGAAAAATCTGCAGCTCAAACGAAAAGAGCGGAGCCTGGGGCCCCGCTCTTTGAAAACGTTAAAGTCTTAGGCGATCAGTCGCCGACCGGATCGCGGGCGGATGTCACCTCCGCCGGACCTTCGCCCAGCTCGGCTTTGCCGCGACGGCGGCGGCGCGGCCGCAGGTGGAAGCCGGCACCCTCGTTCTCGACCTCGGCGGTGTCGAGCATTTCGGTGACGCCCGGCTGATCGTTGGACAGATGCGCCTCCGGTTGCAGCCGGACAGGAGCGGTGATGAAGGCCGGCAGGCCCTTGGGGCCGTCGATCTCCTCGGCCGCTGCGCGCGGCTCGCCGCGCTCGAAGCGGCTGCTATTGTCGCTGCGATAATCCCGGCCCCGGCCGCCGCGATTGCCGCGCGGCTCGCCATCGCGGCTTTGCCGCTCGGGACGCTCCTGATAGCTGCGCTCCGGGTAGGTGCGCTCCGGATTGCTGCGTTCCGGATTGCTGCGCTCCTGCGTGTTGCGCTCGGGCGCGTTGCGGTCTTGGTAGCTGCCGCGATCCTGATAATTGCGGTCCTGGAAATTGCGCTCCGGGCGCTCGCTACGATCTTGCCGTTCGCCGCGGTCTTGGCGGTCTTGGCGCTCGGGGCGGGGACCGCGCTCGGGACGCTCGTACTGCGGGCGCTCGCTATGGCCATTATAGGCGCGCTGTTGGCGCTCGGGATAAGGCTGGCCGTTGCTCTGCGGTGCAAAGGCCGGCTGCGGGGCGACGCGCTCGATCGGCGAGGCGAAGCGGTCCATGCCGCCGACGAAATCCTCGTCATCGTCGAATTCCTCGGCTTCCGGCTCGCCCGGCTGCCGATTGAAGCCCTCGGCGGCCTGCTGCTGCGACGCCTGGGCCGCGGCGATCAGCCGGAAATAATGTTCGGCATGCTGCAGGAAGCTTTCCGCCATGACCGGATCGCCGGAAGACTGCGCGTCGCGGGCCAATTGGAGATATTTCTCGCCGATGTGGTGGGCAGTGCCGCGGATCTTTACGTCGGGGCCGTTCGATTCGTAGCTGCGCGATAAAGGATTCGGGCCCTTGCGATTGCTGCTATTGCGGCCGCGCATACGCTTATTTTGATTTGGTCTCATTGATGATCCTTGCGTGGCATCGTGCGGTCTGCCGGCGGTGCCAAGTCATGTCTTTGACAGGTCGGTCTTAGCGAGTCGGTCTAGCCAATCGGTCCATTCTGCTGCTGGGCCCTCGTAGGCGAAGAGCAAGCCCGTCAGTTCTCCGGCTGACGAGATAAAGCGCGCGGCAAAACCGCGACGCAGCTGCCAACCCCACACGTTCTGGGGTCACTGGCTTTGGGGACAATCACCTTGATCACGCTGAGCACAAAGGCGCTCGGATGGCGGAGATCACATCAATCCCCTCGGACAACCAACCCTTTTGGGTGCCCATAACTTACAGGGGTGCGGAACCTCGACGCTCCCGCGGTGCTCTTCAGCAGCGAAAGGTAATCTTTGAGCCGGGAACCTAGTCGCTTTCGGAGGCAACGCCAAGTGCTTTTCCGAAAAAATTCCGTTCCGCCTGCAATCTGTGGCAGAATTGTCACGTAAATTTAAGCCAATCGAGACCAAAGGAAACTCCTGATATCGCAAACGAATTTGTCTTCCTTTGAGCCTCTGCAGAGAGCAATCGTCGCAGCCGTTAGACCGCCTCGGTGCCAGTAAGTTTGATGCGTCTCGCACTTATTGGCAGAACGCGTTCCAACGCAGGATGCGGCCCGGCGGCAACAGCCCGTTGAGTGCGGCCAGAACTGAGTCGACTTTCGCCGGCGTATCGAAAAATTCGACGACGACCGGCAGATCAACCATGACCCGCAGCAGATCCGAGGCGCGCACTTGGCCGCTCTCGTCGAGCCCGGCAATGGCACGGAAGACGGTGACGCCGCGGACCTCATGCTGCTTTTGCAGAACGTTCAGGATCTCGTTCATGAGACTCTTATGGCGGCCGTGGTCGGCCTCATGCAGATAGATGCGGACGACGGTGACTTCGCTTTCGCTGGCCGGATCTGGCATGGCCCGCTCGCTCCTTCGCGATTCTTTGCGATTCAATGCACGATTTTAGAGATGGCGCGCGACATAGGCGCCGCCGACCGCGCCGCCGACGCCGAGCACAATCGACAAAGCGACATAGGCGGCGGCTTTCAGCGTCTCGCCTTGCTCGGCCAGCAGCAGCGTTTCCATCGAGAAGGTGGAAAAGGTGGTGAAGCCGCCGAGAAATCCGGTGAGCATCCCAACCCTTAGATAAGGGCTCACCATCAGCCGCTCCAGAGTGGCGACGAAAAGAAATCCCATGACGAAGCTGCCGAGCACGTTGATCGACAGCGTCGCATAAGGAAAGTCGCGGCCGAGCAGCGATTGCACGGCATTGGTCATCAGATAGCGGGCCCAGCAGCCAAGCGTGCCGAAGACCGCGATCGCCAGATAAACCCGCATGAGCCGCTGATCCGTTCGATTGGCCGGCGAGAACAAGTCGCAAAGGCTAAGAGCCGCGGCGACGCTTGATAGCGGGACACTTGATAGCGAGTGATGCGTTGCGGCGCTACGCCGAAGACGCCGGATCGCTCAGTTATGAACGGCTGCCGTCAATGGAAGCTGTCCTCAATGGAAATGCACGGGCACTCTGACCGTGATCGATCCATTGGGCGGCGGCGGCAGGCGTCCGATCCGGCTCGTAATGGAGAGCGCCATCCGATCCAGACTTGGATTCCCGGAGCTGCCGGCGATGCGCGCCCCGCCGACGCCGCCGCTCGCATTGACCGTGAAGGCGATCGAGGCTGTGCCGCTTTCCCCGCTGCCGCGCATGGACGATGCGGCGCCGTTCACCCGGGCCTGGACGATGCTCTGCCAGGTTGAAATCGACATGCCGGAGGAGCCCGGCGCCGGGCCGGCCGAACGGGAAGCGCGGCTTGCCTGGGCAGCGGCGCGGGCCTTCGCCGCCTTTTCGGTGCGCTCGGCCTTCTCCTTGCGCAGGCGCTCGCGCTCGATCTGTTTTTGCCGTTCGGCGATCTGCTTCTGGCGTTCGAGCTTCTTCTGCTCGGCCAGCTTTTGCTGCTGCTCGAGTCTCTGCTGTTCGGCTTGCTGATCGACGACGGGTTTCGGCGGCGGAGGCGGCGGCAGAACCGCTTCGGCATTTGGTGCCGGCGGCAGATCCGGAGTCTGCAGGATCGACGGGGCGGGCGGCGGCGGTTGCGGCGCGACCATCACCGGCGGCGTTTCGGGCACCGATTGCAGCACGGGTTCGGGCGGCGGGGGCTCTGGAGGTGGCGGGGGCGTCGGCGGCGTGGGTTCCGGCTGCGCCATTTCCTGTTGCGGCGGCGCGGTTTCGGCCTGCGGCTGCGCCGCTTGCGTCGCTACGGGCGCGAGATCGATCATCACCGTGTCGGTCGGCACGCCGGCCGGCACGTCGATCGTGCGCGTCACGATAATGAAGATCGCGATGCCGAGATGTGCCGCAAGTACGATCAAAGCGGCGATCGCCCAGCGCGGCAGGCCGCGGCCGTGGCGGATCGGCAGGATCGTGTCGGTATAGGCGCTCATTTGGCGGCGGGCGTCTTCGTGGGCGTCGACGCCGCTTCAGCGGCTTGCGGCGCGGCCGGGCCGGCGTCGAGGCCGACGAGCGCGATCTTCAGATAGCCGTCCTGGCGCAGGATATTCATCAGCTCCATCACCGAACCGTAGGAAACGGTCTTGTCGCCGCGCAGAAAAATGCGCTGCTCCTTGTCGCCGCTGGTCGCGGCATCGAGCGCCTGCGCGAGCGCATCGCGCGAGATCGGATTGTCGCCCAACGCCAGGGTGAGATCGGACTTGATGGTGAGGAAGAGCGGCTTGTCAGGACGCTGCGCCGGCTTGGCCGTCGACGACGGCAGATCGACATTCACGTCGACAGTCGACAAGGGCGCCGCCACCATGAAGATGATCAGCAGAACCAGAATGACATCGATGAAAGGCGTGACGTTGATCTCATGCGTTTCGTCGAGATCGCCATCGCCGCTGCTTGCGAGTTTGACGGCCATGTTCCGCTCCGCGCCTTACTCGGCCGATTGGCGCATGCCGACGACGCGCCAATCTGCTTCGTCGGTCGCCGCATCGGCCGCGGTACGATCGAGATCGCGCGACAGATGCCGCAGGATTTCGGCGGCGGCATCGCCGAGCGTCGCGCGATAGGTCGCGATGCTGCGGGCGAAGACATTGTAGATCATCACCGCCGGTATGGCGGCGACGAGGCCGATGGCGGTCGCCAGCAGCGCTTCGGCGATGCCGGGCGCGACGACCGCGAGATTGGTCGTGTTGGTCTTCGAGATACCGATGAAGCTGTTCATAATGCCCCAGACCGTGCCGAAGAGGCCGACGAAGGGGGCGGTCGCGCCGATCGTTGCCAGCGCGCCGGTACCGCGATTCATCTCGCGGCCGGCGCGGGCTTCGATGCGCGCGATGAGCGCCGCGGCGCGCTCCTTGATGCCTTCCGACGACAGCGATGCTGAGCGTTCGAGCTCGCCCGCTGCGGCAGCGACCATTTGCGCGACCGCGCCTTTGGCCCCGGTGAATCCTGCCTTGGCGGTTGCGAGCGAATCTTCGCTTGCCAGGATCATGAGCTGCTTCTGGGCGCGACGGCGTGCGGTGAACAGTTCGAGGCTCTTGGCGAGCCAGACCGTCCAGGTGACGACCGAGGCGAAGGCAAGGCCGATCATCACGACTTTCACGATGATGTCGGCAGCGAGGAACATGCCCCAGGGCGAGAGATCGTGCGGCAGTAGCCGTGCCGGCACTGCGGGCGTGCCTTCGGCGGGCTTCGCGGGCGTCGGATTTTCGGCGGGCGTCGCGACGGATGTCGGTGCAGCGGCTGCCGGGGCTGTGGATGCAGGAGCGGAGGCGGCAGGAGCGGAGGCAGCAGGAGCCGTTGCCGCCGGCGCTGCAGCAGCAGGCTCATCTTTCGGCGGCTGTGCGGTCACGGCGGGTGCGGGGGCAGCGGTGGGGGCGGGCGTCGTGGCGGCTGGCGCTGCAACCGGCGCGGCAGCTTCGGGCTTCACGGCAGGCGCGGCGTCTTCGGCAAAGCTCGGCGCCGTTACGAGGGAAAGCCCAGCAAAACACAGAAGCGCGAGAAGCGGCCGAACACCGCAACGAGATACAAATACGGTCATGCAACGACCCTTAGCCTGGTCCCAAACTCATGTCGCGCGTCGGTTTGCGCAACCCCAAAACGTCTATAGCCGCAAAGAAGATGCGCGTCTTCGAGATTCGACCAAACCTAGATTCAGTCTCAATTCAATCGGGAATTTTTCTAATTCATTTTGGAAAAAATCCAGGCACGAATCATGGCGCAATCCACGTTCGCGCCGACCTATTCCGCCGGCTGCGGCGTGGCTTGTCCTTGTTTGCGGCCGCGGCGCCATTCTTCGAATTGCTGGACGATGACGAAGAAGGAGGGAACGAACAGCACCGCGAGACAGGTCGAGGCGATCATGCCGGTAAAGACGGTGATGCCGATCGATTTGCGGGCGCTGGCGCCGGCGCCTTCGGCGAAGACAAGAGGTGCCACGCCGAGAATGAAAGCAAAGGACGTCATCAGGATCGGTCGGAACCGCGAGCGCGCCGCTTCCGCTGCGGATTCGACGAGCGAGCGCCCTTCGTGGCGCAATTCACGGGCGAATTCGACGATGAGAATCGCATTCTTCGCCGACAGAGCGATCAGCAACACGAGGCCGATCTGCACATAGAGATTATTGGCGATGTTGAGCGCGCTGAAAGTCAGCACCGGGCCGACGAGCGATAAAGGCACCGCGAGGATCACCGACACCGGCGCATACCAGCTCTCATATTGGCCGGCGAGCACGAGATAGACGAGAAGCAGTGCGAAGCCGAAGGCGAGATAGATCTGATTGCCGGTGATCTGTTCCTGATACGACATCGCCGTCCATTCGAAGCCCGCGCCCGGGGGCAAGGTTTTCGCGGCGAGCTCGTCCAGAATCCGCATCGATTCGCCTGAGCTGACGCCGGTCGCGGGCAGGCCTTGGATCGTCGACGACGGATAGAGATTATAAAGGCTGAGCAGTGACGGGCCAGAGGACTGCACCACATGGACGATGGTGCCGAGCGGGATCATCGTGCCCGATTGCGTGCGCACCGGCAGATTGGAGACGTCGCTCGGCAGCAGGCGGTATTGCGAATCCGCCTGCACATAGATTTGGAACGTCCGGCCGAATTTGTTGAACTGGTCGACATAGGTCGAGCCCAGATAGGCGCTCAAGGTCGAGAAGACCTGATCGACCGAAACATGCAGGCTCTCGGCCTTGATGCGGTCGACTTCGACGGTGAGCTGCGGCACGGTCGAGCGGAACGATGTCGAGACATGCTGCAGGCTGCTCTGGCTTTGCGCATTGGTCACCATCGTATTGGTGATCGATTGCAATTTGGCGAGATCGAAGCTGCCGTCCTTCAGCTCCACCTGCATGACGAAGCCGCCGGCATTGCCGATGCCTTGAATGGGGGGCGGAGGGAAGATCGAGACGCGCGCCGCATCGATCGGGGCGAGCGCTGCAGTCAGATCTTTGAACATTTCGGCGAGACCGAGCTTGGTTCCGCGCACCGACCAGTCTTTCAGCACCACATAGGCAATGCCGGCATTGGCGAGGCTTGCGCTATTGTCGAGCGCCGAGACCCCGGAGATCGCGATGACATGGGCGACACCATCGACCTTGCCGGCCCGCGTGCTGACGTCGGCCATCACGCGCTTCGTTCGCTCGAGCGACGCGCCGTCGGGTAGCTGCACGGCGACGATGACATAGCCTTGATCCTCGATCGGCAGGAAGCCGGTCGGAATGCGCGACATGCCGTAGACGGAGGCGGCGATGATCAAAAGCGCGATGGCGACCATCGCATGGCTGTGGCGGGCCATCGCGGCGATGAGGCCGGCGTAGGCGGCTTCGATCCGGCCATAGACGGCATTGAAGCCGCGATAGAAGAAATTGCGCTGTTCGGGCGGAACCGGTCGCCTGAGCCAAAGCGCGCATTGCGTCGGCTTCAAGGTCGCGGCATTGACCGCGCTGATCAGAGCCGTCGCCGCGATGACGAGCGCGAATTGCGAATACATGCGGCCGGTGAGGCCGGGCAGAAAGGCGGAGGGTAGGAAGACCGACATCAGGACGAGGGTGATGCCGATGATCGGTCCGAGCAGCTGGTTCATCGCGCGGATCGCCGCGTCATGCCCCGATAGCCCCTGCTCAATGTAATGGGCGGCGCCTTCGACCACGACGATCGCATCGTCGACGACAATGCCGATCGCCAGGATGATGGCGAAGAGGGTCGAGAGATTGACCGAGAAGCCGAGCGCCGCCATAGCGGCAAAGGCGCCGATGATCGTCACCGGCACGGTCGTCGCAGGCACCAGCATGGCGCGCCAATCCTGCAGGAAGACCAATATGACGATCAGCACCAGGATCGCTGCTTCATAGAGCGTCTTGTAGACCTCGTGGATCGACGCATCGACGAAGGTCGTTGTATCGAAGGGAATGTCGAACACGAGGCCGGGCGGAAAGCTCTTCGCCAGCTCCTTCATTTTGGCCTTCACCGCCTTTTCGACGCTCAGCGCATTGGCCTGCGGCAATTGGTAGATCGCGATGCCGGCGGCCGGATGCTTGTCGAGCGTGAAGGCCTGCCCATAGGTCTGGGCGCCGAGTTCGACGCGGCCGATGTCGCGCACCCGCGTGATCGCGCCGTCGCTGCCGGTTTTGACGATGATACTGCCGAATTGATCGACATCGTCGAGGCGGCCCATCACATTCAAAGTATATTGAAAGGCCTGATCGGCGCCCGCCGGCGGCATGCCGAGCTGGCCGGCCGTCACCTGCCGGTTCTGCGCCTGCAATGCCGCGATGACATCCGTCGTCGTCAGCGACCGGGCCTGCAGCTTGTTCGGGTCAAGCCAGATGCGCATCGCATATTGGCCGGCGCCGAAGACATTCACATTGCCGACGCCGGGCAGACGCGAGAGCTCATCTTTGAGATGGATCGTCCCGTAATTGGCGAGATAGAGGGAATCGTAGCGCGAATCCGGCGAGCTCAGCGTGACGAAGAGAAGGATCGAGGTCGATTTCTTCTGCACCGTCACGCCTTGCGCCTGCACCGATTGCGGCAGCGAGGCGAGCGCGGTCGCGACCCTGTTCTGCACCAGTATCTGCGCGAAATTAATGTCTGTGCCGATCTTGAAGGTGACGGTCAGCGTGTAGCTACCATCGGCGCCGGCATAGGACTGCATGTAGATCATGCCTTCGACGCCGTTCACCTGCTGCTCGATCGGCAGGGCTACCGTATCGATGACGGTGCGGGCGCTGGCGCCGGGATAGCTCGTCGTTACCTGAATCGTCGGCGGCACGACGTCGGGATATTGCGCGACCGGCAAAGCAAAGAGCGCGACGCCGCCGATGACGATCATCAAGACCGCGATGACATTGGCGAGGACGGGCCGCTCGATAAAGAATTTCGAGATCATGGCGCGCCCCGCTATTTCATGTCGGATGTGGCAGGGGCAGATAGTTTTTCGAGTTCCGGCACGACTTTTTGGCCGGGCACGGCGATGGCCACGCCGGCAACGACGATGCGGTCGTCAGGCTTCAGTCCCGTCTCAATGACCCGCATCGTGCCGAAGGACTGGCCGGCCGTGACCGGACGCTCGGTGACGACATCATCGGCGCCGACGACGAGGAGATAGCGGCCGTTCTGATCGCTGCCCAGCGCGGTTTCGGGAACGAGCAAGGCTTGCTTAGGCCGCAGCGGCAGGCGCACGCGGACGAAATAGCCAGGCAGGAGCTGTGACTCTTTATTGGCGATGACGCCGCGCAGCGCCAGTGTGCCGGTCGAGGAGTCGACGGAGGGCGCGATGTAATCGAGGACGCCCTGATACGGATAGCCCTGGTCGGTCTGCAGCGCGACATCGACTTTCACTTTATTGACGACGTCGGCTTCGGTGATGCCATGCAGCGCCATCGCGGCGCGGATCGTCTGCACGTCGCGCTCGCTGATGTTGAAATTCACCCAGATCGGATCGAGCTGAACGATGCTCGAAAGCTCCGTCGGCGCATTGGTGCCGACGAGCTCGCCGATCGACACGAGCCGCTGCGAAACGACGCCGTCGAAAGGCGCCAGCACTTTCGTATAGCCGTAAGTGATCTCGGCCTGTTTGAGATTGGCCTGATCCTGCTCGACAGTCGCGACATCGCTATCGCGCTGCGCCGTCGCCTTGTCGAGATTGGCCTGGGTCGAGACCTGCTTTGCCATCAACGCGGACTGGCGGCTGAATTCGGCCTGCGACTGCACGAGCTGCGCCTTGGCGGCGTCCAACACCGCCTTGGCCTGATCGACTTTGAGCTTATAAGGTAGCGGCTCGATGACGAAGAGTTGCGTGCCCTTCTTCACCTGCGCGCCGTCCTGATAATCGATCGATTGGACGAAGCCCTGCACGCGCGCGACCAATTTGACGCTGTTGATCGAGGCGAGATTGCCGGTCGCTTCGAGATAGGGCGTGACGGTCTGCTGCAGCGGCGTGGCGACGCCGACCTTTGGCGGCGGCGGCGCGACATAATGGTTCTTCTCGCCGCAGCCGGTAAGCGCCAGGAGGCTCGCGAGAAGCAGCGCGGCGCGCGGCGATCGGATCACCTCGACATAAGATCGCATCCGCGTTCCCCTCCGCGCGCTCGATCCGCAATGCGTAAAAATTATATCATTTTTCGCTTAGTCTGATGACAGTTGCGACGCCGTCATTCGCCTGAAGCGACGATACAGCTCCGCCGGTTGAATGCAAACGGCAAGCTTGGTGAATGCTGGAAGTGCGCACCGGCTTTTCGAACCATGCGCGCTTCCTCTTTTACCGCGCCTGGAGCTCAATGCGCCATGAAGACCGGAAGGTTCGCCTCGGCCAGGATCTGGCTCGTCGGGCCACCGAAGATGAATTGGCGCATGCGGCTTTGCGTATAGCCGCCCTTGACCAAAAGATCGGCGCCGAGCGTCGCGGCGGTTTCGAGCACGGCAATGCCGGGGCCTTTCGGCGTATCATTCGTCGGCACGGGGCGGGCCGGCACGCCATGCCGCCGCAGCGCGACGACCAGCTCAGTCTCGTCGGGGCCGGCGAGACGCGTGCCCGGCACCATCATCACCGGCACATCCTTCGCCGCGAGCAGCAGCGGCATGGCGAATGCGACACTGCGGGCGGATTCGGGGCTGGCGTTCCAGGCGATGGCGATGCAGTCGCCGATCTTCTGCGGTGCCCGCGGCGGCGCGATGAGGAGTGGCCGGCCGCTCTCGAACAGCGCCCATTCGAGCGTCGATTTGCGCGGCTGCTGGATGCCCTGCGCCGGCCGGCCGACGGCGATCACATCGAAGATGCGGCCATATTCGCCGACGCCCTCGTCGGTGATCAGCGTGTCGCCGCGCCAGGCATAGGCAGGCTTGCCTTCGGTGCCCGGCGTTTCCGCGACGCCATGGCCCTGCATGAAGCCTAAAAAAATATCATAGGCCTCGCCGATCAATTCGCGCCTTGTGCGCTCATCGAAGACGATTCCGCCGAGCGAAAAATCGGCCGCGGCGATCTGCGCCAGATCGGGGCCGAGCGCGACGCCTTCCATATAGCTGCCGAAACGCTCCGCGAGCCGCAGGGCGGTCTCGAGGACCGCTCCCATCGCGGCATGTTCTTCGACCGGAATGAGAATTGATTTCATGGGGCCGATATCCTCTGCGGGGCCATGATGCATGATTTTTGGGGCCGAGCCTATGGGACTCGTGCGCTCAGGAGGCATTTCGGCTTTTGCAAAGCCGATTGAGCTCCGAAACCGCGGACCGCGGCCGAAATGGCACTTTCTAATTAGGCGCATTAATGCTCAATAGGCCGCGTCGAGGCGGTCGAGATCGCTCGTTGCGTTACCAGTGCGCGTTTCGGTGCGCGGTACCCCCCACTCATCAGGCAAATCCATCCGTGACCTTTTTCAAGGCCAGCCCTGCACTGGCACGTGCGCTCGCCGAGCGCGATTACAATGATGCGACGCCGGTTCAATCCGCGGTGCTGACCGAGGCGGCGGAGGCGCGCGATATCCTCGTCTCGGCCCAGACCGGTTCCGGCAAGACGGTCGCTTACGGCTTGGCAATTGCCGCGACGATTCTCGGCGAAGACGGGAAGATGGCTCATGCCGCTACGCCCGTTGCGCTGATCATCGCCCCGACGCGCGAACTCGCCATGCAGGTCGAACGCGAACTCGCTTGGCTCTATCAATATACCGGAGCACGGATCGTCTCTTGCGTCGGCGGCATGGACAGCCGGACTGAGCGCCGCAAGCTCGCGGACGGCGCGCATATCGTCATTGGAACCCCGGGCCGTCTGCGCGATCACATCGAGCGCCGTGGATTGATTGTCGACGGACTCAAGGCCGTCGTCCTCGACGAAGCCGATGAAATGCTTGACCTCGGCTTTCGCGAGGATCTCGAATTCATCCTGCAGGCGACGCCCGCCGACAGGCGCACCCTCCTTTTTTCCGCGACGATGCCGAAAGGCATCGCGGCGCTAGCCAAGCGCTATCAGCGCGACGCGTTGCGGATCGAAGTCGCCGGCGGCGAACGTGGCCACGCCGACATCGAATACCGTGCTATCCGGGTCGCTCCCAATGAAACGGAGCATGCCGTCGTCAATCTGTTGCGATTCGTCGACGCGCAGACGGCGATCGTCTTTTGCAACACGCGCGAATCGGTCAGGCATTTGCACGCAACCCTGCTCGAACGCGGCTTCTCGGCTGTGCTCTTGTCGGGCGAGTTGAGCCAGCACGAACGCAATCAATCCATGCAGGCGCTGCGTGATGGGCGGGCGCGTGTTTGCGTGGCGACCGACGTGGCTGCGCGCGGCATCGACCTGCCTAATCTCGGGCTGGTGGTTCATGCGGAGCTTCCGCATGACGCCGAAGCGCTTCAGCACCGCAGCGGCCGCACCGGCCGCGCCGGCCGCAAAGGCGTGAGCGCGCTCCTTGTTCCCGTCGCGCGCCGCCAGCGCGTCGAACGCCTATTGGCGGAGGCCGGCGTTCGCGCCGTTTGGAGCGGACCGCCGTCCGCAGAGGAAATCCGCAAGCTCGATCAAGAACGCTTGTTGCAAGATCCGATTCTGACGGAGCCGCCTACTGAGGAGGATTTTGCGCTGGCGCGCGTGCTGCTCGCCGAGCGCACGCCTGAAGAATTGGGCGCGGCTTTGATCCGCGTTTACCGGTCGCGGCTTCCGGCGTTGGAAGACGTCGTCGATCCGGGCAATGGGCCGGAGCGTCGCGACACGCGTGGATCGAAGAGTTCGTCCGCCAAAAGCTCATCCGAGAAAGGCCCAAAAGCGCCGCGTGCGGGTTTCGCGGGAGAGGCGACATGGTTCCAGCTCAATATCGGCCGGAGCAAGAATGCCGATCCGAAATGGCTCCTGCCGATGCTCTGCCGCAAGGGAAAGATCACAAAGCAAGACATTGGCGTCATCCGCATCCTCGAGCATGAAACGCGGGTCGAGATCGCAGAGCCGGTCGCGGCGCAGTTCGCCGTCAATATGCGACGCCAGGGCGGCGACAACATCCGCGTCGAGCGTTTAAGCGACAATGCGGAGCCGGCAATCTACGAGATGCCGGCAAAAGGCTCCAAGCCGAAATATCATGCGAAAGCGGAACGCAAGGGCAGACCCAAGCAGCGCGTCTAGCAAAGCAGCGCGTCTAGCTCAGTCGGCTTTCCGAAGCGTGCTGTCGTCTTTGTCGCTGCGTGTTTTGAAACGAACGACAGTGCCGGAGGCCCGGCTCCGCGCCGTCATTCGGCTGCGGCCTGTCCCGGTCAAGACGTAAGAGCCGCGGCTATCGTCCCAGCGCATCAGATCGGCTTGGATGGCCTTCTGACGCAGCACCATGGTCATCGGATCTTGGACGTAAGCCGGCGCGACATCGCCATGCGCGTCGACCGTCCGCAAGGCCTCGATCAGTCTCTTTTCCTGAGCGTCCGTCATTGCCATGAAATGATACCGAATGCGGGCCTCCGCAAGGACGGAAGCCCAAGGAAGGTCGCCAAAGAGCCTCACACGTGTTTAGCAAGGACTCGCGGACAAGGTTGGGCTTGGCTGCTGCCCGAACGTCCGCAACGCGCGTATCTGCGTTATTAGCCTATACATATCTCAAAATCATTTCTTGCGGTCATCCCGGATTGGCCGCGACCCGGCGATGAGAATGTCGACCAGCCGCTTCGCGCTCGCCTCCCAATCGGGGCTGGCGGCGACATTGGCGACGCCGACGAGCGCCCGCTGAAGATCCATAGGATCGAGATGGGGCCGGATCTCGCCTCGATCCGGCGCATGCCGGCGCGCTCTGGTCAAAAAGCGAAGAATGGGTCGGCGGGCGCTTCTGAGCACCTAACAAAATGCATCGCGAGCGCCGGCAGAGCGGTCCCAAGGACCGCTCCCGTTGTGGCGTGCTCTTTTTCAGCTCGTTCAGTTCCGGCGTGCGCCGGTATGGATGATGGTGCCGACGTGCTCGCCGCGCAGGGCGGCGGTGATTCGGCCTGGGACGAGGCCGTTCACGATCTGCACGCGTTCGATGTAGCGCGCGGTCGCCATGACCTCTGGAAGCGCGCGGTCGAATGGCAGCGTGCCTTCGATCCCGGCGAGCTCCGCCGAGGTCGTCTCGCGGATCAACTTCGCCCGCTTTCCGCCGGGACCATTCGGGTCGGCGTCATACACCCCATCCACGTCTTCCACGATCGTCAGGCCGGCCGCGCCGAGCGCATCGGCGAGCAGGAAGGCGCCCGTGTCGGCCCGGTGAATCGGGATGCGCGAGTTCGTGAACTCGTGGTGGTGGTAGGGCGGAAAGGCGCTGCCCACGACGCCGCGCGCCGCGGTGAGATGGATCGCGAGCTGGTTCGCGATGGTCGGGTGCTCGAGATAGGAGACGCCCTCCGGCGCGAGCAGCGACGCGAGGATGTGGCCGTTCTGGCCGGCCTCACTCGCGGCGAGAGGAGCGAGCGACCCGACTGGCAGGCCGAGGTCGAGGACGACGCCATAGACATGGCGGGCGCGGACGCCGGCGCCGGTCAGAATGAGCAGACGGTGCTCGGGCAGCAGCTTGCGGATCTCTTCCACGACGGGCAGAATCGCTTCATGGCCACGATCCATGATGGAGCGGCCGCCGATCTTGACGACCTGCAGCCAGGGGAGAATCCGCACCGGGCGCCTGCCGGCGACGGGGCGGGTGAGATCATTGTCTTGGAGGGTCTGGCGCGCGAGCGGCGAAGCGACGTGCTTGATGGTGTTGGGGAGTTCGGTCATGGCTGTCTCTTTAGCTCGCGGTGATGATGGTGCCGACGTGCTCGCCAGCGAGCGCACGTGTCAGATTGCCGGGGACGAGGCCGTTCACGACCTGCACCTCGCGCACGTGGCGCGACGATTTGAGCAGGTCGAGCATCGGGAACTCGATGATCGAGTCGTGCAGCCCCTGCGCTTTCATCTCGTCAACCGAGATCTTCGGGATGAATTTGGCGTTCTTCGAGGTTTTCGGGTTCGCGGTGAAGAGGCCGTCTTCGTCCTTCACGAAGATCATTGCCTTGCAGCCGAATTGTTCGGCGACAAGGTAGCAGCCGGCGTCGGTGCGGTAGGGCGGGATGACGCCCTCGGCGGCCGGTCGCGTCCAGAGGCCGTAGGGCGGCATGCCGCTGAAGACGACCGCGTTCACCTCGGTGAGATAGAGCGGCATCGCCGACATGCCGGCGCCGCTGACCAGGGAGATGCCATATTTCGCGACGAGCTGCCCCAGAATCGCGGCGTTTTGGTCGGCGACCGAGGCGCCAAGCTGCGAGAGCACGCCCGCCGGCAGGTTAAGGCCGGCCGCGATCGAGTAGAGATGACGGGCGCGGGTGCCGGCGCCGGTGCCGATGAGCAGCTGGTGGTCCTTGCGGGCGGCGACGATCTCGTCCACGAGCGGGTAGAGGCCTGCGCGGCCGCGGTCGATGATGCTCTGCCCGCCGATCTTGATCACCGTGGCGTCGGGCAGGATCTTGAAATCCGCCGATGCGTCTGCCGCCGCCAGAAGCTGCGTGTCGGTCAGCGATCGCTGCATGAGGAGCGCTTCGAGCTCGGCCGTCGTGTTGGGCATGGGGTACCTTTCGTCGTTTCGATGCCGTGTTCATCTTTCAGATGAATCGATAATTCTTCCAGAACTACTCGGCAATATGTGAATAATTGGGTATCTTTTGCTTCAAGAAAAAAACGACAAAAGGCGCAGACTTCCGTCCTTTTTCGTCAGCTATTTGGATCGGGATCGTTCCTAACCGTATCCTTCAAAGCACCACTGTCAGGCGCCGCGCGGCGCGCGTGATGCCGGTATAAAGCCAGCGGCTGCGATGTTCGCGGAAGGCATAGCTTTCGTCGAAGAGCACGACATCGTCCCATTGCGAGCCCTGCGCCTTATGGACGGTCAGCGTATAGCCATAGTCGAATTCATCCGACTCGCGCCGCAGCGGATAGGGGATCGTCTCTTCATTGCCGGTGAAGAATTCCGGCAGCACGCCGATGCGCAGCGGCTTATGCGACGGATCTTCTTCCGGCACGACGGTGAGGCGCAGTTTTTTGCGGCGGACCGGCGATGATGTCGCCACCGTCCAGAGCGAGCCGTTGAGCAGGCCTTTCTTTGCATCGTTGCGCAGGCAAACGAGCTTGTCGCCGGGCTCGGGCAGGAGGCCTTGTCGTTCGGCCAATTGCCGCATCCGCTGATTATAGGCGCGGCGCGTCTTGTTCAGTCCGACGAGGATCTGATCGGCGCTGTTGACGCGCGCCGCATCGATCGCGTCACGGTAGATGACTTCCGTGTCGCCATAGCGGCCCGCCTCCAATCGGCCGCCTTCGCGCACCTGCATCGAGAGCCGGATGATCGGGTTATCGGCGGCCTGGCGATGCACTTCCGTCAGCATCACATCGGGCTCGCATTCGGTGAAATAGCCACCGCCTTTGACGGGCGGCAGCTGCGCCGGATCGCCGAGCACCAATACCTTCTTGCCGAAGGAGAGAAGATCGCGGCCAAGGTCGGCATCGACCATCGAACATTCGTCGATGATGATGAGGTTTGCCTTTGCCGCCGGGCTTTCCTCGTTGAGCTCGAAGCTCGGCTCTTCGGTGTCCGTGTCACGGGCGCGATAGATCATGCTGTGAATGGTGCGGGCGCCCTGGCAGCCTTTGGCACGCAAGACGAGAGCGGCCTTGCCGGTGAAGGCGCCGAAGACGGTTTCGCCGTCGGAGTTTTCGGCGAGCGTGCGGGCAAGGGTGGTCTTGCCGCTCCCGGCATAGCCGAAGAGGCGAAAAATCTGGCGGTCGCCGCTCTTCAGCCATTGGCTGACAGCTTTGAGCGCCGCCTCCTGCTGCGGCGACCATGCCATATGTCATCCGATCGATTGGCCGGCGATTCGGCTTCGCCAGGGTCCGCCTCATCGCATTAAGCGCCGCGATCGACAAGCGCCAGAGAAGCGTCGTGACGGACCAAATTATACCCATTCCAAAACTACTTTATACATCTTCTAACTTGCTTCCAAAAAGCTTGCCTTCCACTGCAAAGCAGGTCTTTTACTTGGGCGCGGTGCAGCGCAATATTTGGCGCCGGGTCGTCAATAGATCGACCGCTGCAGCTGCATATCGAATCTGGATAGCGAATAGCGGAGGCGGGGATGATCTTCGCCGGCAGGAGGCGGTAATGAAGGGTTTTGGTCGTCGCGCCGTCATGGCGTCATGTGTCGTAGTGGCCGCAGCGGTCTGGCCGGCGCTTGCTATCGCCAAGGAAACGCCGATCGGCGCTGAGCAGGAACAACAACATATCAAGATCGGCGCCGTTTATCTGCAGCCGATCGAGATGGATCCGCCGAATGTGATGCGCCCCGCGGCTGACTCGGACATCCATCTTGAAGCCGATATTCACGCCGCGAAAGGCAATCCGACCGGCTTTGCCGAAGGCGACTGGCTGCCTTATCTCGTCGTCCATTACACGCTGACCAAAGACGGCGACCCTAAAACCCTCAAAGGCGATCTGATGCCGATGGTCGCTGACGATGGTCCGCATTATGGCGATAACGTCAAGCTGATGGGTCCGGGCAAATATAAGCTCACCGTCGATATCGAACCACCGACGGCCAATCCGCACAATCATTTCGGCCGGCATATCGACAAAGAGACCGGCGTCGGTCCGTGGTTCACGCCGATGACGCTCACTTACGATTTCGTCTTCGCCGGCGTCGGCAAGAAGGGCGCCTATTGAGCGCTGCTTATTAAATTGGTCGGCTGAGGCGCGCCCAGCGTGGCGGCAAACGATGAAAAAGTCGCATTTGCCGCACGGTGCGCTTCTTGCCTCCGCCGATCTGCCAACCGAAATGGAAGGAATGCGCCGGCTATAAATACGGGCAGGCGCTGCTAGAGGAGAAGCCGTTGCAGGAGAGGTCTTTGGCACGCAAGTCTTGCGTGCGCGATCGGCTAAGGCCCGCGGCAAGACGTTTGGCGCAGTTGCTGTGCGCCCTGATTTTTGGGCTTGGCTTGTTGGTCGTTCACGGCGCAACCGTTAAGGCTGAGGACACGCCGACCTTCCAGATCGAGTTTCATGATGGCAAGATCACGCCGCTGAAACTCGAGGTTCCGGCCAATCGCCGGTTTCGCATCGAGCTGCACAATACCGGGGTGACGGCGGCGGAATTCGAATCGAGCGATCTGCACCTGGAAAAGGTTCTGGCGCCGAACAATCCGATGCCTGCGCCGGTCCTCGTCATTCGCTCGCTCGATCCGGGTCAATATATTTTCTTCGACGATCTCCATGCGGATGCGCCGAAAATCCTCTTGATAGCGAAATAGGCCATCAGCACGGGACGCCAGATTTTGTCACTGTCGGCGAAGCAAGAGACCAAGGATTGGCGCGGCGACAAGGTCGACTGGCCGCTTGCCGCGCCGCTGCCGATCGGCGCCGCCGGGATGCGGCGCGCCGATACGGCGGTTGCGGCTCTGGGGCACTGGCTCAAACGGCATCAGAAGACTCTCCAGCGCATGCAATGGGCCGTCGTCGGTCTCTATCTGGTGCTGGTCGCCGTGCCGGCCTTTCTGCCTTTGCCGACGCGCACGGCGCATATCTGGACCAATCTGACGCTCTTCGCGCAATTCTGCTTCTGGGGCATCTGGTGGCCCTTCGTGCTGCTCAGCATGGTGCTTGTCGGACGCGCCTGGTGCGGCCTGCTCTGCCCGGAAGGCAGTCTCACCGAAACGGTGAGCCGGCACAGCCGCGGCCTTGCCATCCCCGGCTGGCTGAAATGGAAGGGCTGGCCTTTCGTCGCCTTCACCTGCACCACCGTCTACGGCCAGATGATCTCGGTCTATCAATATCCTCAGCCGGTGCTGCTGATCCTCGGCGGCTCGACGGCCGGCGCAATGGTCATCGGCTATCTCTATGGCCGCAATAAACGCGTCTGGTGCCGCTATCTCTGCCCGGTGAACGGTGTCTTCGGCCTCTTGGCGAAGCTCGCGCCGCTGCATTTCACGGTCGATGGCGAAGCGTGGGAGCGGTCGCGCCCGAGCCCGGCGCATCGCCACACGGACGCCGATGCGCCGCATCAGCATCCCATCCCTTTCAATTGCGCGCCGCTCGTCGCCGTCCGCACGATGAAGGGCAATAGCGACTGCCATATGTGCGGCCGCTGCGACGGTTTCCGCGGCGCCGTCACCTTGCAGCTGCGCTCGCCGACGCATGAGATCGTCGAGGTCGCCGGCGCGACGCCGAAGCCTTGGGAAACCGCACTCATCCTCTTTGGGCTGATGGGCGTCGCGGTCGGCGCCTTCCATTGGAGCGCCAGTCCCTGGTTCGTCGAGGCCAAGCAGGCGGCGGCGCTGTGGCTCATCGACCATGGCATGACTTGGGTTCTGGCCTTCCAGCCGCCGTGGTGGATCCTGACCAACTATCCCGAGCACAGCGATATGATGACGCTGCTCGATGGCCTGCTGCTGATCGGTTATATCGCCGCGACGGCGGTGGTGATGGGCGGACTGCTCTGCCTGTCGCTTGCCGCGACGGTGCGCATGGCGGGGCCCTGGTCGAGCGCGCGGTTCCATCATTTCGCCCAGGCGCTGATCCCGATGGCGGGCTGCGGCGTCGTCCTCGGCCTGAGCGCGCTGACCGTGACCTTGCTGCGGACCGAAGGCTTCAACATGGGCTTCGTGCCGGCTTTGCGGCTGGCGGTGCTGGCGGGGGCGGGCTTGTGGTCGCTGCTGCTGGCCTGGAAGATTGCCGGTTTTTATAGCATGTCGCGATTGCGCCAGGCAGCGGTGACCTCGGTCTTCGGCACTGCGGTAGCGCTGGGCGTCGGCAGCTGGCTGCTGTTGTTCTTCGCCTGGTGAAGACTGGAGATTATCCGACAATTTGGTAAATTGTCGTTTGCACCCCGGTTAGAAGAATTTTAAGTAGACGCCAAGTAATTCGTAAATAAGCGATATTCGGATTTTATCCTAATTGTGAAGCGCGGTCGCTCAGGGCAGATCTTGCCGGTTAATAGGGCGTAATGCTTACACACTCTGCAATGTTCTGCACAAATTTTGCTACAGACTCTCGATTGGGTCAGGACTAAAGTTTTCGCGTCGCAATACCGACATCATTCTTGGCCGCTTTGCCGGGCCTACGGCCGACGATCGGTAAAAGTCAGCCGATGTCGGAGCCTCGACATTCCGGGAAAAACCGCAAGGTTGCGGAGGTACCCCCCATGACTGACCTCGACGCCTTGGCCAGTTCAGACGCATCTGCCGGTGGCCGCCGCATACCGCTCAGCGATATTGCGCTCATCGGCGTCTATGAGATTTCCAAGATTCTGACCGCGCCGACGCGGTTGGAGACGACGCTTGCCAACGTCGTGAACCTGCTTTCGTCCTTCCTGCAAATGCGGCACGGAACGATCGTCCTTCTGGGCGATGATGGCGTGCCGGATGTCGCAGTGGGAGCGGATTGGAGCGAGCAGGCGACGGCGCATCGCACGCCGCGCGTGCCGCAGCGGGCGATCGACCAGATCGTGGCGACGGCGGTGCCGCTCGTCGTGCACAATATCGCCGATCACGAACTGTTCGATGCCGAGGACGTCGCGGCGCTGGCCGCCGACGGATCCCAGGTCTCCTTCACCGGCGTGCCGATCCGGGCCGGCGAGAAGGTCGTCGGCACGCTGACGGTCGACCGGGTATGGGACGGTGAAAGCGTCTTTCGCTTCGATTCCGACGTCCGCTTCCTGGTCATGATCGCCAATCTGATCGGCCAGACAGTGAAGCTGCATCGCGTCGTTGCCCGCGACCGCGACCGGCTGATCGAGGAAAGCCATCGTCTGCAGAAGCAGATCACCAAACTGCAGCCGTCGAGCGCGCAGAGCGCGAAAGGCTCCGGGATCATCGGCGAAAGCCCGGCGATCAAGGCGGTCATGGACAAGATCGCGATCGTCGCGCGCTCCAACACCACGCTGCTGCTGCGTGGCGAGTCCGGCACCGGCAAGGAGCTCTTCGCCCGGGCACTGCACGAATTGTCGCCGCGCGCCTCGCGCGCCTTCGTCAAGGTCAATTGCGCGGCGCTCGCCGAGAGCGTGCTCGAATCCGAATTGTTCGGCCATGAGAAGGGCGCCTTCACCGGCGCCGTCTCGACCCGCAAGGGCCGGTTCGAACTGGCCGACGGCGGTACCCTCTTCCTCGACGAGATCGGCGAGGTCTCGCTCGCCTTTCAGGCGAAGCTGCTGCGCGTGTTGCAAGGCGGCGAATTCGAGCGCGTCGGCGGCACCAAATCGCTGAAGGCCGATGTCCGGCTGATCGCGGCGACCAACAAAAATCTTGAGGAGGCGGTGCGCAAGGGCGAGTTCCGCGCCGATCTCTATTATCGCATCAGCGTCGTTCCCATGCTGCTGCCGCCGCTGCGCGAGCGCACCTCCGACATTCCGCTGCTCGCCGCGCATTTCCTCGAGGAATTGAACAAGCAGAATGGCCGCGAGCTGAGCTTCAGCAAAGAGGCCGTCCACGTCCTCAAATCCTGCTACTTCCCCGGTAATGTCCGCGAGCTCGAAAACTGCGTCCAACGGACCGCGACCTTCGCGACCGGCGAAGCAATCGTCGCGGCGGATTTCGCCTGCTCTCAGGATCAATGCCTCTCCGCCACATTGTGGAAGGGCAAGTCGCATGAGGGCACCTCGACAAGCGTCGGCGGGCTCGGGCCGCTGCCGACAGTGCCGATGGAAAATCCGGCCGCACGGGCCGCGCATGAATATGCAAATGCGCATGCAAACGCCCTTGCAAATGCGCATGCAAATTCCCACGCAAATTCCCATGGCGATGCAGCTGCTCACGGGAACGCCCCCGGCAACGGGTCTGGCGCTGCACATGGCAATCCGGCCGGAAACGGCCATGCCCATGCGCCCGAGCCGGAGGCCGATGAGGCCGTGCCGGTGATTGTCGGCGATGACGGCAACGAGCGCGCACGGCTGCTCGATGCGATGGAAAAGTCCGGCTGGGTCCAGGCCAAGGCGGCCCGCATCATGGGCCTGACGCCGCGCCAGATCGGCTATGCGCTGCGCAAGCACAGCATCGAAATCAAGAAATTCTAGCGGCGGGGCGCGCCCTCCGAGTCGCGTCCTAAAGCGTGCCGGCTGTCGCAGGTGCGACATGTGCGTTGGCGTCATTTACGCGCCGCGGTGCGGTGTGTATAGCTGCCCAGCACCACCTTGGGACGTGTTTGTCATCCAAAAGCCCTAAATTTCCGCGCTGAGATTCAAAGGGTTAGGTCTTTCTGCACAATCTGTCGCAGGCCTCTTGTGCAGTGCTCCTATTCCTGGCTTGGAACTTGCTGTCCACGCGTGGACGTCGAGTGTCGTAGAGCCGGACATGCTCCCGGGCGGTGGGGCTTTCGGCGAGAGCAGGCGCCGCTTGCAGGTCTGACGGCTAACGTCCGACGACTGCACGACACTTGATCGGGCATTCCGGCCGTTCATGGCGGCCTTTCAGGTTCGAGGAGATCCAAATGGCTTACAAGATCATTGCGTCGCAATGCACGGTGTGTGGCGCTTGCGAATTCGAGTGCCCGAATACGGCGATCTCGTTCAAGAACGAAACCTATGTGATCGATCCCAAGAAGTGCACGGAGTGCGAGGGTTCCTTCGATCATCCGCAATGCGACACGGTCTGCCCGGTCCCGGCGACCTGCGTTCCCGCGTAATTCGCGGCCGCTTGAATTCAGGCGGTTCGGCTTTGCGAGGATTGCTGAGGCCGGTGCATCGCGCCGGCCTTAACTTTTGCCCGAAGCTTTTGCCCGAAGCTTGGCGGGTTGGCGGTCGATTTACTGGGTTGCCTTGCGGGCGTTTCGGCAACGCAAGGAAACGCCGGAGGGGCGGCAAATAGTACCGCACCACTCGGAGATAAATCCCCAATAGGCCGATGTATTTTCTTGCGAAAAGGCCCGTGCTAGCGCGCGTTTACGCGTGCTAGCGCGCGTTTACGCCGCGGCTCGGAAGATCCCTTAAGGATGTGTCGCCTTTCAAACATGCCGAAAATTCTGGCAAATTTGCCCCTGTCGGCATCACGACACCGCCTCGATGAATAACCTCCCGCAAGATCAATCACTTGCTTCAGAAAATCCATTGGCACGCGAGTTGCTGCCATAGGCCCAATCGATCTTGCTGAGCGGGGTCGGAGTGAGCTTATTCGGCGGCGAGGGTGAAGCCAGGCGCACCCCTTGAGACCAATAGGTTCGAGCGAAAAGCGAGGACTGAACATGGACGCAGCAGAACGCGAGGTCGCGGAAGCGGCAGCGAAGGCCGGTGCAACGGCCGACGAAATCATGAAGAAGATGGCCGAGCACAAGGGTTGCGAGACCAACAGTGACGGCGGCAAAAAGGCGAGCTGCGGCACGGCGGCTGGCGAAAACGATCTTCCCCCGGAAATCTGGGAAAAGGTGAAGAACCATCCCTGCTATTCCGAAGAGGCGCATCATCACTATGCGCGTATGCACGTTTCGGTCGCGCCGGCCTGCAACATTCAATGCAACTACTGCAACCGCAAATATGATTGCGCCAACGAGTCCCGTCCGGGCGTCGTCTCCGAGCGTCTGACGCCCGAGCAGGCTGCCAAGAAGGTTCTCGCGGTCGCTTCCACGATCCCGCAGATGACCGTTCTCGGCATCGCCGGCCCCGGCGACCCGCTCGCCAACCCGGAGAAGACCTTCAAGACGTTTGAGCTGATCGCCCGTACCGCGCCGGACATCAAGCTCTGCCTCTCGACCAATGGTCTGACCCTTCCCGACCACGTCGACACGATCGCCAAGTATAATGTCGATCACGTCACGATCACCGTGAACATGGTCGATCCGGACGTCGGCGCGAAGATCTATCCGTGGGTCTTCTACAAGCATAAGCGCTACACCGGCCGCGACGGCGCCAAGATCCTGACCGAGCGTCAGATGCAAGGCCTCGAGATGCTCACCGAGCGTGGCATTCTCTCGAAGATCAACTCGGTCATGATCCCCGGCATCAACGACGACCATCTGGTCGAAGTGAACCGGGCCGTGAAGGGCCGTGGCGCCTTCCTGCATAACATCATGCCGCTCATCTCCGCCGCCGAGCACGGTACCGTCTTCGGCCTCACCGGCCAGCGCGGTCCGACTGCCCAGGAGCTCAAGAAGCTTCAGGACAAGTGCGAAGGTGAGATGAACATGATGCGCCATTGCCGTCAGTGTCGCGCTGACGCCGTCGGCCTCCTCGGCGAAGACCGCTCTGCGGAATTCACCACCGAGAAGATCATGCAGATGGAGGTCAACTACGACCTCGAGACTCGCAAGGCCTATCAGCAGCGCGTTGAAGAAGAGCGCGTCGCCGTCGCTGGTGCAAAGGCGAACGAGCTGCAGATCCTCGCTGGCGAAGAGAGCGACATCAAGATCCTGGTTGCGGTTGCGACGAAGGGTTCGGGTCGCATCAACGAGCACTTCGGTCATGCGACCGAGTTCCAGATCTATGAGCTGAGCACCGGCAAGGGCGCCCACTTCATCGGTCACCGCCGCGTCGACCTGTACTGCCAGGGCGGCTATGGCGAGGAAGACGCGCTCGAGACCGTCATCCGCGCGATCAAGGACTGCCATGCGGTCTTCGTCGCGAAGATCGGCGGCTGCCCGAAGAAGGATCTGCTTGCGGCTGGTATCGAGGCTGTCGACGAATTCGCTCACGAGTTCATCGAGAAGTCGGCGATCACCTACTTCAAGCGCTACCTCGAAGGCGTCAAGGACGGCTCGATCACCCACGTCGACAAGGGCGACGCTGAGATCCGTCCCGGCGAAGTCGCCAAGGACATGATCGCGGCGGAATGATCTTCCTCCGGATCTGAAGATCTAGATCGAGGCGCCCGAGAAGATCCCCTCGTGGCGCCTCGACTGCTCTAGAATAAGGACAAGGCCATGTCTTTGCGAATTGCGGCCTCGTGTGTGAACTGTTCGGCTTGCGAGCCGGAATGCCCGAACGAGGCGATTAGCGCCGGCGACGGCATCTATGTCATCGACCCGGCCAAATGCACCGAATGCATTGGCTTCCATGACGACCCACAGTGTGCTTTGATTTGCCCTATCGAAGAGACGTGCGTCGTCGATAACAACTATCCTCGCTATCAACCACCGGCGGCTTGATCATGGACGACCTCAATCTCACCATCACCCCTGCGGCAGAAAAGTTCGTGCGGCGCATGCTGCGCTTTGATGGCGGCCCGACGAGCGGCCTGCGTCTGAAGGTTGCTCCTGGTGGTTGCTCCGGCCTTTCGGCGGAGTTCGAAATCGCCAATGCGCCGGCGACCGGCGAGACGATTCACGAGATCCAGGGCATGAAATTCTTCCTGCCGGCGCAGAGCCGCCTGCTGCTGAAGGATTGCACGATGGATTTCCAGGAGACGGCGACGTCGTCGGGCTTCAAGTTCCAGGATCCGAAGAACGTTTCGAGCTGCAGCAGTCATAGCCACGACCACAGCCATGCGCATGAGCTTCCGGACGTTTCTCACAGTCATTAAGTGGGGAAGGCGGAAAGATGACAACGGGGGCGGCGGTAGCCGAGCGGGTACCGCTTCAAGATGATGTGGCGGCGCTGCTTGGCGGCGGCCTGCCGCCGGTAGCGCAAGACCATCTCAAGGCTGCTGCCGAAACCTATGCCGACGGCGAGGTGGCGCTTAGTCATTTGCGCGCGGCTGAGGCGATCGCCGGTAATCATCCGGCGGTGCTGATCGGGCTGTATCGATTCTATTTTTACAAAGGCCGCCTTCAGGAATGTCTTGAGGTGGCGCATGTCTGCATCGCCGAGGCCGCCTACCACAATAATTTGCGGGCGGACTGGCGCGAAGTGTCGAAGGACGATGCGGCCTTCGGCAGCTACGACGACATGATGCCCCGCTTCTACATGTTCGTCTTGAAGGGCTATGCCTATCTGCAGATGCGCCTCGGCAATCTCGACGAAGGGATGGCTGCGGTGATGAAGCTGCTCGAACTCGACCCGACCGATAAGATCGGGGCGACTCTGCTTCTGGAAGTCCACCAACGTATGTTGGAGGAAGAGGACGATGCAGACTGATAATGATGCGGACGAAGCGCGCGACTGGCAGGGCCGGGAGTTTTCCTGCGACGGCTGCCGCTACCAGGCGACGCTGCTGCCCGTCGGCAAATGCGAGCTAAAGAAGGCTTGCGTCTTCGATCGTTATGTCCGGCGTATCGTGCGTTTCTTCGAGCGCAATCCGCAACTCGCGAATGATCATCTGCGCGACGACTATTTCGAGACGCGGGCGATCGCCTGCAAGCACGCCGATGTCTTCCGTCTGCCGCCGATGCTGGAAGACGAGGATGAGACCGTCCGCTGGGTTGCGGCCTCGCGGCTGCCGCACAGCTATCTCATGAAGCTGCGCAACGATCCGCATCGCGAAGTGCGGATCCGTATCGTGTCGCGCTTCAACGATTCCGAATTGGTCGGGATGATCAACGATCCCGATTATTATGTGCGCACGATCGTCGCGCGAAAGCTGTCGCCGGCGATTTTGCCGATGATGCTGCACGACAAGGAAGTGCAGGTCCGCCGTACCGTCGCCGCGCGGATCGATCCGGCTTGGCTGATGAAGATGGCCCGCGATCCCGACGGCGAGGTCCGCGTCGCGGTGGCGCAACGCCTGCCGGCCGAGCAGCTCGGCTTCATGATCCAGGATCAGGATTGGCGGGTGCGCTATGAGGTTGCCGGACGGATCGCGGAAGAGCGCCTCTCGGACCTGATCGACGATCCCGATCCGATGGTCCGCGAGCGCGTCGTCGAGCGCCTGAGCGGCCCGGCTTTTGAAGGCAATGCTTCGTCGGAAACGCATCTGCATTGATCAGATGCGTCGCTGATGGGCTTGAAGCGTAAGGGCTTGCGTCTCCTGGTCGGAGTTCAGCCCGCCGAGGAATCGTGTGATTCCGTGGCCTTAAGGCTTCGCTGCTTCGACCCCTTTTTCATGCTTGGATTGGCATGCCGCGTGCTTATCTGAACCTGACGAGGAGATCTCCAGATGACGAATATCAGCCGGGACCATGATGTCGTCGAACTCAACGAGCCGCCGAAATTCAATTACGGCGAGCGCGTTCGGACCAAGAAAACCATCCGCAACGATGGCACTTTCTGCGGCAAGGATGTCGGCGACGTTCTGGCTAAGAAGGGCGAGGAAGGCTTTGTCGTGAACATCGGCACTTTCCTGCAGCAGCATTACATTTACGGCGTCGAATTCATCCTCACCGGCAACAAGGTCGGCATGAAGGGCAAAGAACTCGAGTCCTGCATGGAAGATGAAGACGACGCGCCGAAGAAGACCAAGGCCGCCGTCAGCAAGGGAGAAGAATGATGTCGGATCCGGGTGGGCCGCTGCCGCCAAAGTTTCAATGGGGCCAGCGAGTTCGCGCTGCTACCGATCTCTTCAACGACGGCTCCTATCCAGACCAGCCGACGGATGCTTTGCTCGTCAAGAGCGGCGACATGGGCGAGGTCGTCAACATCGGCACGATCTCCGAGACGAACAAGCCGCTCTATCTCGTCGAATTCGATGAACGGACCGTGGTGGGCTGCCTGGAGGAGGAACTCCTTCCGGTAGGGTGACGCGGGCTCTGCCCGGCCGCATGAAATCTTCGACGCGTCGCGGCCGTTTTGGCGGCGCGACGTCGTCTGACGACTTATGGATCGGCGCCGTTACACGGGCCTCGTCACGACTGCTGCGAGCTCCGCAAAGCCGCGGAAATCGGGAGCAAATGCTGCATCCGAAACGGCTTTGCCGATGTCGTAAAGATTAAACATCAAAGGCGTCGAATGACGTTGAATGATGCGGGGGATGGGAGTAGGCCAAATCGTCGTTCAGGATCGCCTGGCGGCTTTGTTTGGTCTGGGATTAATGCGAGACAAGCGCGTAGGTTCCTTGGAATCCTTGGGGCTTGGCGATGATGGTGCGTGAGCAAGGATCATGATCTATCTCGACAACAATGCCACGACCGGGGTTGCGCCTGAGGCCGTCGAAGCGATCGTTGCGACGCTGCAGAAGGGTCCGAGCAATCCCTCGAGCAAGCATCACGCGGGTGAATGCTGCAAGGAGGCCGTCATGGCCGCGCGTGGCGAGCTTGCGCAACTGTTGAACTGCACGCCGCCCGAGATCGTCTACACGAGCTGTGGCACCGAAGCGAACCACTTCGCCATCCAGGGCGCGCTCGCCATGACGCCGGAGAAACGCCACGTCGTGGCGTCGAGCGTCGAGCATCCATCGGTGATGGAGCTTCTGACGCATCTCGAAAAGCAGGGCGTCAAAGTTAGCTATGTGCCGGTCAACGACAAAGGCGAGATCGATCCCGCCGCGGTCGAAGCGGCGCTGACGCCGGAGACAGCGCTTGTCAGCGTCATGTGGGCGAACAATGAAACCGGTGTCTTGATGCCGATCCAGGCGATCGCCGCGATCACCAAGGCGCGCGGCATTCTCTTTCACACCGATGCGGTGCAGGCCGTCGGCAAGGTCGCGATCGATCTCAAAGCCGTGCCGGTCGATATGCTGTCGCTCTCCGGTCATAAGCTGCATGCACCGACAGGCATTGGTGCGCTCTTCGTCCGCAAGGGTTTGAAAATTCCTGCGATGCTGTTTGGCCATCAGGAGCGCGCGCGTCGTGGCGGCACCGAAAATGTGCCGGGCATCGTCGGGCTCGGCAAGGCCGCGGTGATCGCCAAGAAAGAACTCGCGGCCGAGGTGGCGCATCTTGCGGCGCTGCGCGACAAGCTCGAACAGGGTATTCTGGCGCGCGTGCCGATCGCGACGATCAATGGCGCTGGCGCGCCGCGCGTTGCCAACACGACCTTCGTCCGCTTCGGCGATCTCGAGGCCGAGCTCATTCTGGAGCGGCTCGATCGTGCCGGCATCTGTGCATCGGCGGGAGCCGCTTGCACCTCTTCCGGCACCGCGCCGTCGCATGTGCTGATGGCGATGGGTGTCAGCGAGCGCGGCGCGCTCGCCTCTGTGCGTTTTTCTCTCGGCCGCGACAATACTGCGGCGGAAATCGACACGCTTCTCGACGTCTTGCCGGGAATCGTGAACGAAGCGGCTGCGATTGCGGCCTGATGTGATGCTCGGCACTACGGATCGATGAGGCAAAAAAAATGAAAATTATGATCAGAAAAAGCCATGAAGGAATCCTCTCGATCTACGTCCCGAAGAAGGACCTCGAGGAGCCGATCGTGTCGATGGAGAAGCCGGAAATGTGGGGCGGCATCATCACGCTCGGCAATGGCTGGCAGCTCGAATTGCCGCAAGTCCCTCCGGGCACGGAAATTCCCTGCACGGTGGAAGCCCGCCGTCTGAACGAAGAATGAGGCATCATGTCAGCGTCTGCGCTCACGGCGGAAAAGCTCGGCGAGATTGAAACGCTTCTCGGCGATCCCAATGCCGATCCCTCGGTATTCACGGATTTCCGGCAGAAGTTTCCCGGCGTGTCTCTGACACGCTGCGACGCGAGCGATGTCGATGGCGAGAAGCCCTATAAGGAGTTTCCGCGCTTCACACTTTACCTCGTGAGCGCGGTCAACCATTGCGTCACCATTACGCGTGATCCCTCCTATGCGACCGGGATCATTGTCGTGCAGAACAGTGCGAGGCCGTAATGAAAGAGCCGCGTAGCCCTAACTGGATTCCGCTGTCGGATCCCGACATGTCGCAGGCCGAACTCGACGCGGTCGTCGAGGTTCTGCAATCGGCGGATGTCACCGCGGGCGACGCGGTCGAGGCCTTCGAGGAAGCTTTTGCGGCCTATGTCGGCCGCAAATATGCGGTTGCCGTCTCGAGCAGCACCATTGGTCTGATGTTGGTGCTTAATGCCTATGGCATCGGCGCCGACGCGGAAGTGATCACCTCGCCGCATTCCTTCCGCGAGACCAATCACGCGATCACCCTTACGGGTGCCTATCCGGTCTTCGCCGATATCGATTACTGGTCCGGCGTTCTGCTTCCGGATAAGGCGGAAGCCAAGATCAGCGACCGGACGCGGGCGCTGGTCGTGAGCAATGTGAACGGGCATCCCGCACCTTGGACCGGCTTCCGCGAGGTTGCCGACCGCAACAATCTCATTCTCATCGAAGATTCGACCGAAGCGATCGGCTCGACCTACAAGGATCAGAAGGTCGGCACCTTCGGCGATTGCTCGGTGTTCGATTTCTCGCAGCCGAGCCCGCTCGTTTGCGGCGAAGGCGGCATGATCGTCACCGACGATCAGGACATCTTCATGGCGTTGCGGCGCTATCGTTCGCACAAGCTCGACGAGCGCGCCTCTGTCGTCGTCGGCTCGGCCCCGGCCTACAAGGCCTCGATGAGCAATCTCGCTGCAGCGCTCGGCCTCGTCCAGCTGCAGCGCCTCGAGCTCATCCTCGCGCGCCGCAAGCGGGCTGAATATTGGTACTATGAGTACGTCAAATCCTTCGAGGGGATCAAAGATCCGTTCATCGGACCGGATGTGACGGAGGTCAATTGGTTCTTGTACATCGTCCATCTCGGCACGCGCTTCTCGCGCTCGAGCCGGGATTCGATCGTCGAGGATCTGCGGAAGGAAGAAATAGAGGCGGCTGCCTATTCGGTGCCGCTGCATTTGCAGCCGCATTATTTCGACCTCGGTTACCGGAAGAAGGACTTTCTGGTGACCGAAAAAGTTGCCGATCGCGCGGTGGTTCTGCCATTCCACACGCATCTCACCGAAGATCAGATCGCCTTCATCGTTGGAACGATGAAGGACGCTTCGATCAACGTGGGTGCGGGTGCCGCTATTTATCTCTAGCCGCTGATGTTGTCGTCCAACAAAGAAAATCACTCACAGGGGACTAACTCCAATGCCGACAGTAACGATTAAACCCTCCGGAAAAACCCAAGAGGCTGCCGAAGGGACCACGATGCTCCAAGTCATTCAAGCCGCCGGTTTTCCTATGGAGTGCACTTGCGCGACGGGGAAGTTCGACCCTTGCCACATCTTCGTTCTGGAAGGCCGCAAGGGCTTGCAGAAGATGACGAAGCTCGAAAATGAGCGCCTAGAAAACATGGTTGGCGTCTCATCGAAGTCGCGGTTCGCCTGCCTGACCGTCCTCGGGACCGAGGATGCGACGATCGAATTGCTGGGCGCGTTGTCCGGCTGATGTGCTGATTGAAGCGAGGACTGCCGAACGAGACGGTGTCTTGTCTCGTTCGGATTTTATGAAGCGAAAGGAAGAAAAGCTATGCCACAGGCCGAGGTTGTTCTGCAGGTTCGTTATGACCCGAAGGGTCTTTGCACCTTCTGCGGCGAAGCGCCGGAAGGCGTCGATGCGCAAACCTGGTATGATTATCTTTCCCATCGGGTCCCGATCCATTCGCTCTCGGGCGGCCGGGCGGCGTTCTATATGACTCGTGATGACCTTGCCCGGTTCAGAACCATGGACGGAAGCAAGTAATTGAATAGAGGTGCGTGATGGCGACTGCGCTCGCAGAGATTCATAAGGCGCTCGATGAAGGGCGCCTCATCCCTTATCTTGGACCGGGCGTCTTGGCGCTTTCCGGCGAGAACTGCGCGGTTCCTGCGAGCCCGGAAGTTCTGGTCGAAAAGCTGACGGCCAAAGCCTCGGTGCCGCATAAGATCCGAAAGAATCTCACGGCGGCGGCGCAGTTCATCGAGAACTTCAAGCACCGCAAGACGATCAGCACGGTGATGACGGCGGCTTTCGAGCCGCACGTCGAACCCGCGGATCTGCACCGCTTTTTGGCGTCGTGTCCGAAGCTGCCGCTCATCGTTCACGCTTGGTATGACGACGTCATGCAGCAGGCGCTGAAGGATCGGCAGAACTGGGGCATGGTGCATGGCGTCAGCCATGCGGAGCATCTGGCGACCTGGGTTCATTATTTCAATTCCGATGGCACCAAAGTACCGCAGGAAGATGAGCTGATGACCGCCGAAGGCTGGAGCACCTTGCTCTATGAACCGATCGGTTCGGTGCGGCCGGGCAAGAACTATCTCGTGTCCGACTCCGATTACGTCGAAGTCCTCACCGAGATCGATATTCAGACGCCGATCCCGGACAAGGTGAAGGAAATCCGCACTGGCCGGAACTTCCTTTATCTCGGCTGCCGGTTCTCGACGCAGCTCGAACGCATCTTCGCCTGGCAGATCGCCAAGCGCTCTTCCGACAAGCATTGGGCTGTGCTGCCGGACGAGCTGACGAAGAATGAGAAGCGCTTCCTGGAGCGCTACAACGTCGAGCGCATCGACATGCCGCTTGCCGACTTCGTCAAGGAGTTCATTTCGCAGCGCGAGCCGGCGCTCGCTTGATCTTGCGGTGCGGGCGGTCTATTCAGACCCGCCCGCCTGCCAACAAATACAAAGCCAATAATCAGAACAACGAACAAAACACAGTAAGGTCGTGACCAGTTCTCTTCCTCCAGCGTCTCTGTTCTCGGAGATCGGCGGCCAAGCCGCAGTCGATCGGCTGGTGGATTCCTTCTATCACCGCATGGATACTTTGCCGGAAGCCACGGGCATCCGCGCAATGCATGCGGACGATCTCACTTCGGTCAAAGGTGTTCTGAAGCGCTATCTCGGCGAATGGCTTGGCGGTCCCAAGCTCTATTCGCAAGAACGTGGGCATCCCCGCCTGCGGCAGCGTCATATGCACTTCAAGATCGGCGAGGCCGAGCGCGACGCCTGGATGCTCTGCATGCAGGGAGCTCTCGACGAAGTCGTCGCGGATGCAGCCCTGCGCGCGCATCTTTCACAATCCTTTTTTAAGCTGGCGGACTGGGTCCGCAACGACAGTGGGAATCCACATGACAGCAACAATCGAGAACACAGTCTTCGCACAACTTGATAAAGAAGGCCGGTTGACGCACGGCATTCTGAAAGAGGAAGTCTCGCCGGGGCGCTTTGCCTTCCGCGGCGAGCTCGCTTTGAAATTCGAGCCGAGCATGGGCGATGAAAAGAAGCCGCCGTCGCTGTCGGCTTGGCAGGTCATGGCCACCGCACGTGAAGGCGAACCCCATTTCGAATTCTTCATCTGCTATTTGCTGTCCCACGAATATCTCGAGCCGCTGATGGAAGTGATCGGTCCGCTTCTGAAGCCGGGCGGCAAATATTTCGCCTACATCAACAATCAATATCTGTTGGCGAAATATCGGATTCCGATGGGCGATATCACCTGGTACTGCTTCGGTATCGATGAGTCGACCGCCTATAATGAGCTGCTGGAGCTGCTCTATATCGACAAGAACGATGTCAAGAAGCTCAACACTGGCGGCAAGCAGGATTACATCGTCAACAAGGCGCTCGAATTCCACGAGGATTACGAGATCATCAGCTATGAAGAAGGCGTGAAGCGCATGGGTCCGGTGCGCAATCCGAACGAGAACCGTCCGGTCTGATTCTTCGCATTTGCCGCTTGGCATGTCGGTTTTTGGCAAGGGCCGCGTTTGCAACTGCGAACGCGGCCCTTTCCGTCTGTAGTCTGTACGACGCCTGCTGGCTGACGGCGGAAAAAATTCCTCAAGACATCAAAAGTCTGAAGACTGTCATCAGTCCTTCACGCAATCGCTTTGTCATGGAAGGCTCGCTTCGCGCTTTTGCGTGCGGAGCGCCCATGATGGAACGGTTCAGGGCACGATGAAAAATTCGCTTGATCGGCTCTATGCCGATGTGCTTGCCGCGCGCAACTCCGAGCATGATGTCTCGCGGACGTCACGGCTGTTTCAGGCCGGCCTTCAGAAAATCGCCAAGAAGGTCGCCGAAGAAGCGGTCGAAGTCGGTCTCGAAGCGGTGCAGCAGCAAAGCGATAAGGTCGTGCTGGAAAGCGCCGATCTTCTCTATCATCTTTGTGTCTTATGGGCCGCTTGCGACGTCACACCGGAAGCCGTGCTGGCCGAGATCACCCGGCGCGAAAGGGCCTTCGGGATCGCCGAAAAACTGCCGAAGGCGCAGCGCAGCCGGTGAATCTTTGGATCGATCAGTTCTTGTCGATCAGCGGCCGAAACACCGTCACGACTTGCTCATAGACCGGCCGTTTGAAGGGCACGACGAGATTGGGCAGATGCTCCATGTGCTCCCAGCGCCAGGCATCGAATTCCGGATGCACGCCGCCGCCGGGCTCTTCGACATTGATCTCCGACTCATCGCCCTCGAAGCGCAGGGCGAACCATTTCTGCCGCTGCCCCTGGAACTGCGCTTTGCCGGATTTCTTGATCATGCCGCCCGGCACATCATAGCTGTACCAATCGGGCGCCGCAGCGAGGAGGCTGACAGTCGTCACATTGGTTTCTTCCAGCAGTTCGCGGAGCGCCGCATCATAGGGATCTTCACCCGCATCAATGCCGCCTTGCGGCATCTGCCAGGCATGCTCAGGCTCGCGATCGGTAGCGGGAAACCGTCGGCGGCCGATGAAGACGAGTCCGTCGCGATTGACGAGCATGATGCCGACGCAGGGTCGGTAATTGCCGAAATCATCCATATCGTCAGGGGTCCTGAAACGCGGGAACCGCTCGTGCCGATGTTGCCGGAGACGGCGCGACAGCAGCGCTCAGCGGGATCAGCACAATGCCATGCGCTTGCGCCATTTGGATGAACTGGGCGAGCTTTTCAACGCTTGTCGGCAGATCGTTCGCCATTCCGACGGCGACGCCCTTCTGCCGGGCGATCGTTTCGAGCTTGGCGAGCCGCGCCTCCATGCTGTCGCCCTCGCCGACCGTATCGAGAATGAGATCGGCGCTGATGGCCGGCAGTCCGGCATCTTTGGCGAGGCTCGGACCCAGGCTCTGCGCCGAGGAGCCGTCATCGAGATAAAACAGCCCGCGCTCGCCGATTTCGCGCAGGATCGGCTGCAGAGCGGTGGCGCTTCGGGTGAATTTCGCGCCGAGGAAATTGGCGACGCCGGTATAGCCGGTAAAGCGCGCCATCAGCCAATGCAGATGATCGTCATTGTCGGCCGCGGTGGCCGTCGAGAGCAGCGTATGCGGGCCAGGATCGGTCTGCGGATAATCGATCGGCTCCATCGGTATCTGCAGGATGACCTCATGGCCGG
>JBKQRA010000195.1:0-47918 GCA_052144065.1 Methylovirgula sp.
GCTGCAAAAAACCAGAAGCCCGCCCAGCCAAGCACCGCGATCACTGTGACGCTTATGAGCGCCACCAGCAGCTTCGGCAAAAAGCGCGGCCGGCGCCTGAGTGTCCGCAGTTCGTCACCCGCCATAAAATCCTCCGTCGCGCACACTCGCGTCCAGCCTCGGCCTTAAGTCCCAATTCCGGCGAAACTGTCGCCAAAACGAGCACCCATTGCCGCACGCAGACCCAGTTAAACAGCACGCCCCGTCGATTACGATATTGCGCTTGCGATTGATATAGAGCAGAAGATTCAACGACGGATCGCCCAGGATACTGCCGGGCTCGATTCAAACAAGCGCATGAGAAATGTTTCTTCCCGACGCCGACCTTTGGGTCTTTGGCTATGGCTCTTTGATGTGGCGGCCGGGCTTCGCCTTCGTCGAACATCAGATTGCGACAGTGCGCGGCTATCATCGCGCGCTTTGCGTCTATTCGCATGTCCATCGCGGCACGCCGGAAAAGCCGGGCCTCGTGCTAGGCCTCGATCGCGGCGGCTCGTGCAAGGGCATCGCGTTCCGCGTGCCGGCGAGCGCGGCGCAAGAGACGATCGAATATCTGCGTGCACGCGAACAGGTGACGCTCGTCTATCGGGAATTGCATCTGCACGCATGGCTTGCGGACGGGCGCACAGTCACGGCGCTGTCCTATGCCGTCGACCGCAATCATCAGCAATACGCAGGCCGACTCGAGCGGGCGGAGCTCGCGCGTTTCGTTGAACAAGGCCAAGGTGCGTCAGGCGCCAATCCGGATTATGTCCGCAATACGCAGGCGCATCTGACGCAACTTGGCATACCCGACGCGACGCTTGACTGGCTGGTTGCCAAACTCGACCGCAGCCTGCCGCAATCGCAGACTGCGACAGAGAGACATCAGGCTCTATCGCGCTGATGCAGAGGTCGCCCGGGCCTCGATATCCTCGGCAACGGCATGGCGCTCATCATCATCCACGGACAGAAGATGAATGTGCCATTCGGTTGCGCCGGCTGCCCATGCGTCCTCGACGAATTGCCGGCGTGCGGCGTCGTCGCTCATGGATTCGAGGCAGAATAGCGCGAGCAAACGGCGCTCGCCCTCGGGCTCGCGGGCAACGGCCAGCACGATGGCTTCGGCGAAGTCCGGCAAACCGCAATCGGGCTTAGTCGCGTCGGCTGCAAAGATCGAACAAATATAGCGCTGGCCGGACGCGCCGAACCAGGCATGGAAGCGGGAGGCGAGACTGCCGCCTGCCAAGCTGACAAGAGGTGCATTAACACCCGGTGCATTGAGGCTCGTAACTCCCGGCACCACGGCCGAAGCGGCCTTGCTGCGCGGCCCGAGGCCAGCCGGAGAGAACTGTGTGCGGCCGCTGAATTTTCTCGGCCCGATGAACCAAGGCTCGAAAAATCGTGTACCCGTACCATCGCTCGACAAGCGCACAGCCGCCCGCGCCCGCCGGGGCATATCCGTGATCGTCATGATCATCCCCTTCCGCCCTCCAGCATGGAGGTGATTCGGCAGGAACAAAGTTCGAACGGACAGACAGAGTCGTCAAGCCCTAGTTCAGGCTTTCGTGCCAAAGTTCAGCTCAGGGCTGGCGGTTCCGCAAGCGTCGCACAAGCTAAATGCGGGTTCTTACGGCGTGCCTCGTCGACGAGCCGGGCCGTTGCGGTTTCGATGCGGTCTTCGAGCGTTCGCATGAAATCAGCGCGCCGCATCCCCGCCGCGATCGGTTCCAAAAATTCGATCACCAAAGTGCCGGGATAGCGGCGAAACTGCCGGCGCGGCCAGAACAGGCCGGAATTCAGCGCGACCGGAACGCAGACGACGCCCGTATCGGCCTGGATCAAAGCGACGCCCGCCTTGTAGGCCGGCGCGCCGCCGATGGGCTGGCGGGTCCCCTCCGGAAAGATCACCAGCTGGCGGTTGTCGGCGAAGGCTTGCCGCGCGCCCTTGACGACCTGGTTGAGCGCCGCGCTGCGCTTTGCCCGATCGATGGCAATCTGCTCGGTCCCCTTGAGATACCAGCCAAAGAGCGGCAGCAGATTGAGTTCGCGCTTATGCACGAAAGTGAAGTCCTTGATCACATGCAAAAGCGCGAAGGTCTCAAGGAAGGATTGGTGCTTTGGGGCGATAAGCGCGGCGCCTTCGGGCAGATTTTCAAGGCCGCGGAATTCGACCCTCAGGCCGCAGATGCGTTCAAGCAGCACAAGCGAAAGATCGGCCCAGAGCCGCGCCCATCTCTGAACGATCTGGCGCCGCAGAAGGAGCAGCGGCGAGCCGATGATCATCAGCACGATCAGCAACGCGTAGAAGCAGATATTGAAGACGATCGAGCGCAGTAAAACCATTCAGGAGAGCTTCCGCCGCGAGTTCGCGGAAGCTTTAGAGCATGTCTGCGCGAAGGGGAATGACTTCCGCAACCGCAGGCGAGACCGGCCGCCGGAGCGCCTCCGGCGGCCGTAATTCGCGGGGTCTTATTCGGCAGCCGTGCTGGTCGGGATCACCCCGCCCGGGCCGCCGTCGCGGTCGGACAGCGGCATGGAAACCGTCGCCTTGCGATCAAGCTTGCCCCATCCGACGAGCGCGCCGAACAGCGCTTTGATCAGCGATTTGACCACAACATAATAGAGGATCTGGCGATAGCCGAACCGCTGCAGACCGAGCCACAGCATCAGCTTCCAGTTCTCGTTGCGCTCGATGATGAAGGCGAGCGCCACCGCGGCGAAATCCGTCGCCATGAAGGCGAGGAAATAGATCAGCGTGATTACCAGACTGTCCGGATTAAACTGGTTCTTGTGCTGCAGATAATCGAGGCCGGTGCGCAGGATCTGCCAGACGAGCATGAAGTCGACGAGCGGTGCGATGATCGCCAGCAGCACCTGGAACAAGAGGACTTGCGGCAGCGCGATCATTCCGAGCATTTTGAAGCGCGGCCGCAACATCACGTCACGATGCTTCCAGAGGCACTGCAAGGTGCCGTAAGCCCATCTGAACCGCTGTTTGACGAGACCCCGGATCGTATCGGGCGCCTCGGTCCAGGCAACGGCGTCGCTGTCGAAGACGACGCGATAGCCGGCGCGCTGCACCGCGATGGTGAGATCCTGATCTTCGGCGAGCGTATTGATCGGGAAGCCGCCGAGCTGATCGAGCACCGACCGGCGCCAGGCACCGACCGCGCCGGGCACGACCGTGATGCAACTCAACACATCGAGCGCGCGACGCTCGAGATTCTGGGCGCTGACATATTCAAGCGCCTGCCAACGCGTGATCGTATTGATACGATTGCCGACCTTGGCATTGCCCGCGACGCCGCCGATCGTCGGATCCTCGAACCAGCGCGCCAGGCTAGCGATGGTGTGCGGCTCGAACAGCGTATCGGCGTCGAGCGCGACGATGATCTCGCCGCTCGCTTCCGCGAGACCAAGATTGATCGCATTGGCCTTGCCGCCGTTCGGCACGGTGAGCAGCTTCACATTGGCTCTGGCGCCGAAGCTCCGCGCAACGACCGCCGAAGTGCCATCCGTCGAGCCATCGTCGACGACGATCACCTGAAGGTCGGGATAGTTGCTCGCCAGAATGCGCTCAACCGACTGGACGATGACCTTCGCTTCATTGAAGGCGGGGATGATGACACTCACGCGCGGGAAGCTGGACGGCAGCTTGGTCCGCCGCAACTCCTTGTAGCGATGCACCAAGCCGAGACCGCAGAGGAACAGCACCCGCGAAAAGCCCAGCCAGATCGCGCCGATGAACAACGCTTGCAGCAGATGGCCGGACCAGCCGAGCGTGAAGAACACGGAACGATTGACCAGCGGTGCAAACATGCCCGGCGGCAGCGCCGGATTGGCTTGCTCGCGCGTCAGGCCGGCGAGTTCCGAAACCGGAACGAGCTCATAGCCCTTCGCCCGCAAGGCATCGATCAGCCCCGGGAGTGCCGCAGCCGTTCCAGCGCGATCGCCGCCCGCGTCATGCAGCAGAATGACATTGCCCGCATCGTCCGGATCCTTATTGGCGACCTGCTCGAGAATGCGGTCGATGATCACCTGAGCCGGCGGCCGCAGCCAATCGTCCGGATCGATACGCAATCCGACGGTGACGAAGCCCATCTTTTGGGCCAGCGCCGCCGGCTCAAGCTCGTCATAGGTCGTCGGATCGGAATCGCCGAGGAAGGGCGCCCGGAAAAGCCGCATCGTATGGCCGGTAATGGCCTCGAAGACCTTTCGCGTCGCATTGATCTCCAATTTCGCCATGGCGGGCGGCAATTCGACGAGATTGGGATGGGTGAAAGTGTGATTGCCGATGTCATGGCCTTCGGCGAACTCGCGCTGCACGATCTCAGGGTAAGCGCCGGCGTTCTCGCCGATGATGAAGAATGTGGCGCGCACGTTCTTCTCGCGCAGAATGTCGAGGATCTTCGGCGTCCAGGTCGGGTCCGGACCATCGTCGAAGGTCAGAGCGAGCTTTTTCGTCTGCTTGCCGAAGCGCTGAATGACGAAGGACGTCGGCAGGACCGTGTAATTCTGATCGACGATATCGCCGGTCTCGGGATCGAGTTCGATGGTCCGTTTGCCATCGGAGGGCTCCGACGAGAAGTGCAGGATTTCGCCTTCGCCATCGAACATGACGTCGCGGCTCGCGGAAACGGTCTTCAAGCTCTCTGGCGCCGGCGCACCATAGGGCCGGCCGAGTACCGACCAGATCGACGGGTCCTCGGAACCAATGCGCCACACCGCATAGCCTACCGGGCGATAGATGTCGGAGGCGTGAACCTCGTTGAAGGCGGTCACGCCATCGAGGAACCAGACGTCATGCGACTGACCGTTCTTGTCCTTGTAGGTGAAATGCGGGTTCTCGGCATCGGGATCGAAATCGATCTCGGCATCGGTCGTGCGCGCAAGATTGGCAACATCCTGAAAGGTCAGATCATCGGCGGTCTTTCCGGACGCCCAGTCATAGCCATAGCTGCCGAGCGCGATGATCGTGTGGTCCGGATCGAGTTCCTTCATCCGTTTGTCGAGCAGATTTTCGAACCAGCTTTGGCCCGCGACACTACCCGAAGCACCCTCTTCCCAGTGTTCGTCATAGGCCATCAGAATGGTGTAATCGACGATATGGGAATAGGCGACATAATCCCAGGCCGGATCGTCGAACGGCACCGTCAAAAGCACCGACCAGCCACGCGGTTTGAACGCCGCCGACATCTCCGTCAAAAAGGTCTTGAGATCGGCCTGCGCGCTCGCCGGGACTTCTTCGAAGTCGACCGTCAGGCCCTGCATTTGATTGAACGCAAGGAAGTCGATGATTTCCTTGAGACGCGACGCGCGCTTTGCCGGATCGGCGAGCCATTTGGCGAGCCCGGGGCCGTCCCATTTGCCCTCGATCGCGTTTTGAATCATCGGGAAGGCGGGCTTGGCCGGATCGACGGATTGGATCAGCTCCAAGGCCTTGTGATTGAGTTCGTTGCGAATGGTGCCCTCGGGGCCGTAGACCGTAAGCCAGCTCGGGATGACCCAATCGAGATGCGGGAAGTCTCTTTTGAGGGCCGAAAAGCTTGCCTCGTCCCAATTCGCATAGAAGCCGACGCTCAAAGCCCGGCCGGAAACGCCGCGGGCGCCGCCCTGATCGCCGGGGCGGCCTTGGGTCTGGGTCTTGATCTGAGCGATGCGGGAAAGATCATGCTCCTTGCGGCGCAATTCCGCCGCAACCCGCTCGGCGGATTTGGTCAAAGAGTGCCGGGAGACAGCGGTCGTCACCACCGGCGGCTGGAGCGGCTCGAACAGCACCTTCGCGCGGCCACGCAGGTCGCTCAGGATCGGAGGTTCATTGCCCGTCAAAAGGATGACAAACACGACGCCGATCAGAGCCACCGCCACCGTGCCGATCCGTATGATCCAAGACAGGAACGAGCCCCGCTGGCCGGTCGGATCAAAGAAGATGGGCTTGCTGTGCATCGCTCGGAAAAGCTCCCCGGAGGTTATCCGATCAGGTGTGGCATCCTGGATGAACGGATGCTGAATACACTGACTTCAGAGGAGCTTCTCCCAAGTCAGGGCATATTTATCGGCGGGCGTGACCCAAGAGTGACAGGAAAGAGACAGGAGAACGCCTGTCAGGCGCATTGCCGCTCTGCGGCTGGTGAATAGGTCGCGAGCCGAGAAATTGCCGGCGTCAGATCCGCGCGAGATGCGCCCTGACCTGGGCTTCATAGGCTTGGCGGGCGCGTTTACCGCCAGCGGCGAATTCCACAAATTCTGGCGTCAAAATGCCCGCGCCGTGAGCGAACTGATTGAGGAAGAAATCCGGGGTCTCATTCATCTCGACGATGACCGGACCTTCTACGGTTGCGGCAATGTCCCAACCGACCATCGGGATATGGCGCATAAGCCGTGCGCCCTCGAGCGCCACCTCCTGCAACTCCGCCCAAAGAGGGATGCGCGCGCCGGTCAGTATCGCGCCGCTATCTTGGTGCTGGCTGACAACCGCCATGTCGAATCCGGCGCCCGAGACAGCGCGGACGATGGCGCCCGTCGCAAGATCGAGTTCGGCTAGCAAATTGCCGCTGCGCCAGAAATTATCGGCCATATTGGCGCCGCAGGGAATTTTCCAGCTCGCCCGGAAAATGCGGACCGTTGCGCCATCGCTGAGCGTCAGAATACGCGCTGTTCCGAGACGCTCGCCATGCAGCCGCGCGGCATCGGGATGCGGCTGCAAAAATCGGTCAAAGAGATAACCACCATCATAGTGATTGCAGAGGTCCTCGATGAAGTCATCGAGGGCGATGCGGTCGCCGCCGACCGTCTCCAATTCATGCGCATCAACATGTGCTGTCCACAGCGCGATCGAACCGAGGCTCTGATAGCCGTCGACCGGCTTGCCAAAGAGCGGATAGACATCTGATGCCAGAAAGCGGCGCAAGGCATCGCGGTCGCGCAATAGCTGACTCGATGGACGTTGCAGGCGCGGCGCGAAGATCGCTGCGGTCTTGCTGGTCGGTAGACCATAGGCTGCGAGATAGGCATTAGCCGCGACTTTATCGTCAAGGAGCCCATACCAATCGTGGCGATAATTGATCTCCATCGCGAGGTCGCGGTTGCGGCGCTGGCCGCAAACTGTGCGCCGGTCGCTGCCATGCCAAAAGGCTGGGTCGAACAACCGCAGCCGGATGTAATCGTTGAAGCTCACTTTGCCCGGCCCAAATGCGAGACTGGCAAAATCGCGGACGGTTTGCGGCGCGGTCATTCCGGTCGCTTCCGAGATCCGCATCAATGCGGGCAGAGAGAGCCCATCTTCCTGTTTGCGTTCGGTGACAACCGTCACGCTCGCGGGCGCGTCTTTTTTGAGCGTTGCAATCGTCATGGAGAAAGCCGAATGGAAGAGCTTCCCTAAGGTTAGACGATTATGGTTAGAAATGGATTAATCGACGTCGTCTTGCCCTGCAGCGGCGGTGTCTGCGAACGACGCATGGCGCAGGCGCGCCGCGCTTTCTGCCGCCGCCGCGACGACGAAATCCATGTCGCTCATGCGCGTGCGGTGATTGAGAATCGCCGCGCGGATCACAGGCTTGCCTGCGAGAATCGTGATCGACGGCGCGGCAAGACCGCGCTCGTGGAGATCCATGACAATCGCCCGATTGAGCGCGCCAACATCGTCACCCGCCTCGGTCGCCTTCACGCTGAAACAGACGATATTGAGCCTTGTCGGCGCGGCGAGTTCGAATATTTCGGAGGCTTCGACAAGTGTCGCCAGATGGCTCGCGATTCCGCAGGTTTCGGCGATCATCTCGCCCAAGCGCTCGGCGCCGAAGGCTTGAAAGGTGAACCAGGTTTTGAGCGCACGAAAGCCGCGCGACAGATCGGGGCCGAGATCGCAGGGCCATATGTCGCCCGCCGCAAGGCCGCGCGGCGCGCGCGATAGGTAAGCGCCTGAGCTCATGAAAGTACGCCGATGCGCTTCCGCATCGCGGACGATCAGAAAGCCCGCGTCATAAGGCACCTGCAGCCATTTGTGGAAATCGAGTGCGACGGAATCGGCGCGCTCCAAACCCTTGATCAAAGGCCGCAGCTCGGGCGCAAGCGCGCAAAGCGCACCGAAGGCGCCGTCGATATGAAACCAAAGATCTTCGCGCGCGCAGAGATCGGCCAAGGCGTCGAGCGCATCGAAAGCACCGGTGTTCACCGTGCCCGCCGTGCCGACGATGACGGCCGGCGAAAGCCCCTCGGCGCGATCGCGCGCGATCGCTGCCGTCAGCGCATCGAGATCCATGCCGCCGGTCGCATCGACCGGAACGCGGCGAAGAAATGTCGTGCCGATACCTGCGAGATCGAAAGCCTTCTCGACACAGCCATGCGCTTCCTGCGACGCATAGCCCACGATCTGCTTTCCAACATTGCCGATACCTTCGCTTCGCACGCTTTCGCCGAGCGCGTCTCTGCTCGCGATGAGCACGGCGAGCAGATTGGCCATCGACGTGCCGGTGACGAAGATGCCGGACGCCTCACGCGGAAAGCCGAAAAGCTCGGCAATCCACAGCGCGATCTGCCGCTCGACGTCGATCGCTATGTGATTGCGGCCGCCGCAATTGGCGTTGAGGCCGGCGGCGAGCATATCCGCCACCATGCCGACGGGCGTGCCGCCGCCCTGCACCCATCCCATGAAATGCGGATGCGTATTGCCCGCGCCATAAGGCAGGATCGATTGCGCGAATTGATCAATCAGCTGCGCGACCTCATGGCCTTGCTGCGGCAGCGTCTGCTGAAAGCTAGCCCGCACATCATCCGGGATCGGCTGCCAGACCTTCTGGTCGCGCAGACCGCGTAGATGACCCAGCATGAGATCGAGGGCGCGATGTGCTTCTTGGCTGAAGGCATCCCAATCCTGCGGATCGAGATCATTATGCGAGGGATTGCTCAACGGCTGCCAAAGGGTTCGACTGCGATGCGGCGGCGTCTGACGTTTCGCCGGAGCTGTCAAGAAAATTTCCTGCGCGCTCAGGCGCGGGCAAGACAATCCCATTTCTCGAAGAGGAGATCGAGATCTTCCAGCACCGGCGCAACCGCAGCCTCGATCCGGTCGCCCTGCATAATGCGCTCGGCAATATCGAGCACCATCGGCATTGAGGCGCAAATGCGAAGCGCGGCGCGCTCGCCAACCTGCACCGGCTGGCCGACATGGCACGCCTTTGCGAGCTTCGCTGGCGCATGGGCTGGCGCATCCGGCGCGCCAAGGGCCGCATAGAGTGACGCGGTGCCTTCCAGTGTCGCGAATGCGCCCCGCGTTTCAATCGGAATGATCGTCTTGCCGCGGCTCGGCTCGGCCGGGATCAACCGCAGATGCGGCCGCGCAGTGACCCGCCGATGCACGGACCCTGCGAACCAGGTCAGGATCTGCTGGCGCAAGGCGTCGGCCAGATCGAAATAGGGTTCGATGGCGGCAAGCGCCGCCTCCCAGCGAAGGCCGAGACCGAGATTGACCGGCGTCGCCAGATCGCCGGCAAACTCGCCGCGCAGAACATCCGGCCAATCGAGCCGCGCAGAATAGTCGGACAGGCCTTGCGGGATATGCCGTTTGCCTTGCAGACGTTCGATCGTCGAGGGCGATAGAAACAAAGCGCCGGAAAACGGCGGACCGCCAGCGAATTTCGAGCCGGTGATCATAACCATGAAGCCGGATTCGAGATCCTTCTGCAATTGCTCCGGCTGGCAGCGCAGCTGACAGGCATCGACGACGACGGCAATGCGGCCGCGCGCCTGCTGCGCCAGCGCCCGCGCCGTATCGCGCGTCACGCCGGAGAGGCCCGTCTTCGATGAGTCGAGCACATGCAAAATAACATCGCGTCCGGCCGCGAGGGCCTGCGCGACGAGCGTCGCCGCATCGCGGTCGATGTCGGCTACCTCGCGCGGAAAGCCCGCCTCATCGCGGATCGCGATGCCTTGTGTTTCGACCGATGCGTCAAAGCCCGCGACAAGCGTACCGGCGCCGACCGGACCGCCATGGCATGACGAGGGCAGAAAATGCTTGCCGGCCGCCGCCATCATCACGCCGCGCCCGGTTTCGGTCGGCGCAACGACGATATTTGTCAGCGGCCGCTGCAGCAGCGCGCGGGCGACGCTCAACACCGCGAATTCGGCTTCGGTCCCCGAAGACGTCAGCACCGCCTCAGAGCCAGGAATGCCGAAGCAATCAACGAGGCGCCTGCGCAGCTGGTCGAACCAGGATTTGACATGCGCTCCGCCGCCCGTCCGCATGCCGACGAGTTGCGACACCATTTCGGCCGCGGCGGCGAAACCGCGCGGATCGATGGTCGAGGCCGTGGAAGAGGAAAACCAGATTTCGTCTTCGGCCGGGAGGCTCTTCGTCCCATAGCGCGTGAGCCCAGTCACCGGGTCAGCCGCAATCCGCTCGTCGCCGCCGGAGCTTAGAAACAACGCCACCGTGGCCGCGGGGGAAGCCCAGCCGTCAGGCTTCGCGCCCGAAGCGGGGTTGGGCGATCCCAATGCCCTGGTCATGAACCCATCTCCCGCACCTTCGAACGGCTGTGATTTTGCCCACTTATGGTTAACGCCGCGTTGCTGGCGCCGACCTTTCCATGCCGCCGGTAAAATGACCTCGCGAAATCTTTATGGGCCGGGGCATGGCTTTTCCCCGCCGAAACACAAGATTTGGACGTGAGATCTAAGTGGGCGCGCAGAGGAGAGTGCGGATGGACGTCGGATTTTTGGGGCTGGGCGCCATGGGCTCCGGGATGGCGCTGCAATTGATCAAGGCCGGTCATAAAGTCAAAGCCTGGAACCGCTCACCCGAGAGGGTGAAAGAGCTCGTCGCGCAAGGCGCGACTGCCGCCGAGACCCCGCAGGAGGCGGCGCAGGCCGATGCGATCATCACCATGCTGGCGGATGATGATGCGATCGCCTCCGTCGTCATCGCCGGCGGCTTGTTGGAGACGGCACCTAGCCATGCGGTCCATATCGTCATGGCGACGATTTCCGTCGCCTTCGCCAAGGAGCTTGAAAAGCTGCATGCGGCAGCTGGCCTCGCCTATGTCGCGGCCCCCGTGATGGGCCGCCCCGATGTCGCGGCCGGCGGCGGGCTCAATATTCTCGTTGCCGGCAAGCCGGAGCACATTCAGAAGGTGCAGCCGCTGCTCGATGCCATGGGCAAGGCGACATGGCCCGTCGGCGATGAGCCGCATAAGGCCAATGTGGTGAAGCTCGGCATGAATTTCCTGCTGGCCTCGGCCATCGAATCCATGTCCGAAGTCATCGCGCTTGCCAGGCGCAACGACATCGCCGGTGCAACCATCGTCGAGATCCTGACCAATACGCTCTTCGCGGCGCCGGCCTATAAGGTCTATGGCCCCGCCATCCTCGAAGGCACGTTCAAGCCAGGCTTCAAACTGCCGCTCGGCTTAAAGGATATGCGCCTCGCGCTGGCGGCCAGCGAACAGTCCGGCGCGCCCATGCCCTTTGCGAGCGTCTTGCGCGACAATTTCGTCGATGCGCTCGCACATGGCGATGGTGACAAGGATTGGGCGGCGATCTCAAAAGTCGCGCTGCGCCGCGCCGGGCTTAGCTAGCGTTTGTCGAGAGCGAACTTGCATCACGAACCGCCGCGTCGGATGATGCAACGTTGTCGCGCATTATACAGCGCGCACAATTGGAGTTCCGCCAAGATGAGTTAAACAAGCGCGACGACGTTGCCGCGCAACCAAGGAGCGAAGGCGATGATCGAAGCACTTTCCGGCTTTCCCGAGGGCACGCTTGCCTTTATCTGCCACGGTCAGGTGACGAAGGACGACTATGCAAGCACGATCGCACCGGAGGTGGATAAAGCCGCCGGCGGACATGACAAGATACGCCTCTATTACGAGATCGGCCGCGATTTCTCCGGCATTGAGCCGAGCGCCATTCTGGAAGACTTCAAAGTCGGAATGGGGCACCTTGGCCAGTGGGAGCGGATCGCCGTCGTGACCGATGTCGATTGGATCAAGCTTACAGCTCAGGGATTCGGTCTTTTCATGCCCGGCAAGGTCCGGGTCTTTCCGACGGAAGAGTCGGGCGTGGCCAAGAGCTGGATCACCGCGGCCTAATCCGGACTGCCCCCGCCCGCGCGTATATTTCTGCCGATCGCTTCTGCGACCGCTGCGAGCCGTGCTTCGTCTACCTTTGCGACGAGGCCCACGCGCAGCCAACCCGGGCGTTCGGGGAACGGCCGCAGCAGCACACCCTTACGACCAAATAGGGTGAAAAGCTTTTCTGCTTCGGCATGCGCGAAAAGCTGAAAGAGCGGCGTGCCGCCAAGCTTTTCAGCACCACATTGCATCATCGCCTCGGCGACGATTGAGGCCTGCCGCGAAAGCTGTCGCGGTAATGACGCGAGCCAAATGGAATCTGTAAGCGCCGCCTGGCCGATCACGAGCGCCGGCCCCGCGACTGGCCAAGGCCCAAGTTTTTGGCGCAACTGCGCCGCAAGCCGTTGGCCGGCGATTGCAAAGCCGAGCCGCACGCCGGGCAGGCCATAAGTTTTGCCGAAAGAGTGTAAGACCAGCGCCCCAGATTCGGGCAGCATCGGCACGAGGCTCGCGCCGGGCAAAAGATCGGCAAAGGCTTCATCCACGACGAGCAGACCGCCCTTCCCCGCCATGTGCTTGGCGAGCGCCGCAAGATCTTCTGCCGCGAGCAGCCGCCCATCGGGATTGTTCGGATTGACGATGATCGCGAGATCGCAGCGCGCCAGCGCGTCGAGATCCTCGACAATTTCCGGCATGACGCCGGCTGCGCGCCAAACGCGGCGATATTCGCCATAGGTGAAGCCCAGAATGCCGATGCGCTTAGCCTTGAGAAGCTGCGGCAAAAGCTGAATGAGCGCCTGGGTCCCCGCCGCCGCAACCACCGCGCCACCGGGCGTCACGCCATAGCGGCGCGCCGCAACGGCCTCCAGTTCCGCAAGCGCGTCATTCGCCGGCAGGCGCGTAAAGACGTCGGGCGCCAGCGCAGGGACAGGATAAGGCTCCGGATTGATACCGGTCGATAGATCGATCCATGCCTCCGGCGCCTGCGGAAAGAGACGCCGCGCTGCGGCCAGATCGCCGCCGTGATAGAGGACCCCGTCGTGATCCTGCGGCGCCAACAGGCTCTCGCCGGATGTCTCCAGAGTTTTGGGCTCGATCTTTCGCATGAGCGGCGCAACGAACCTCTTGCTAATTTCTGCAGCCCTCGCGCTTGAGGCCGCTGTTGGCTATCCGCAAGCGCTCTATCGGCGGATCGGCCATCCGGTGACATGGATTGGCGCATTGATCGCAAGGATGGACGCGCGTTTCAATCGCTTTGATGATCCGGCGTGGCGCGCGCGCCTCAAAGGCGCAGCCTGCCTCGCTTTCTGGCTCATCCTCACAGCCGCAGTGACCCTGCCGCTCGATTGGCTCGGGCGGCAATCGGTCGCGTTCTTGATCGGTCTCATCATTCTGGCGGCAAGCCTGCCCGCGCAAAAGAGCCTTTACGCGCATGTGAAAGATGTCGCCGACGCGCTCGAAGGCGACAGTCTCGATGCGGCACGGCTCGCGGTCGGACGCATCGTCGGACGCAAGACCGAAGTGCTCGACGCGTCGGGCGTCGCGCGTGCGGCGATCGAAAGCCTCGCCGAAAATTTTTCCGATGGCGTCGTCGCACCGGCCTTCTGGGTCGCGATTGGCGGTCTCACCGGTGGCGCGCTCTACAAAGTGATCAACACCGCCGACAGCATGATCGGCCATCTGAGCCCGCGTCATCGCTTCTTCGGTTGGGCCTCGGCGCGGCTCGACGATCTCGTCAATCTGCCGGCTTCGCGCCTCGCAGCGCTTTATCTTTGCGCAGCCGCGATGATCGATGGATTTGCGCCGGCACGCGCAGCCGCCCGCACGGTCTTTCGCGACGCGACGCATCACCGCTCGCCCAATGCCGGCTGGCCGGAAGCAGCGGTGGCCGGCGCTTTGGGACTAAAGCTTGCCGGACCGCGCCTCTACGAGGAAGGCCTCGTCGAGGATGCATTTATGGGTGATGGACGGCGCGACGCGACGGCGAAGGATGTGCGGCACGCGCTGACCCTCATGCGCCGCGCCTGCGCGATCCAATTCATTGTCTATGCCGCACTTGCGATCGGCTTCATTGCGCGAAGCTGAGCAGCCGATCGAGATCGAGATGCGTCTCAAGATGCGCGGCAAGGCCGTCAAGCACCTCTTCGATGCGCCCGTCATAAGAAAAATCGCTTGGCATCGCACCGAGCTTCTTCAGAAAATCGCGGCGCTGCGCATCATGATTGAAGAAGCCATGCACATAAGTGCCGGCGACGCGGCCATCCGCTGAGACCGCTCCGTCCTCACGGCCATCAGCCAGACGCACGAGCGGCCGCGCGCAATCCGGCCCGTCGGTGCGGCCCATATGCATCTCGAAGCCCGTGAATGGGACGTCCGCATCGACCAAATGGCCCGACACATTGATGAGCATCTTAGCGTCCGTCATCGCCGTCTCGACATCGAGAAGACCAAGACCCGCAATCGTCTCGGGAGCGCCTTCGATGCCGAGCGGGTCGCCGACACTTTTGCCAAGCATCTGATAGCCGCCGCAGAGGCCAAAGACGCGGCCGCCGCGTGCGGCATGCGCCAGAATATCGGCCTCTAGCCCCGTTTCGCGCATCGCCTTGATATCGGCGATCGTCGCCTTCGAACCGGCCAAAAACACGAGATCGGTTTCGGGCGGCAGGCGCATGCCCGGACGCAGCAACAAAAGCCGCACATTGGGCTCCGCCGCCAGCGGATCGAGATCATCGAAATTGGCGATATGCGGTAGCACCGGCACAGCGACGGTGAGAACACCTTGCTCGGCTGGCGCATGCACCGGCAAAGGCCGCGACAGCACGACAGCGTCCTCCGCCGGCAGCTCGCGCGCCATCGGAAAGAACGGAATCACACCGAGGCCCGGCCAGCCCGTATGTTTTTCGATCGCCGTCACGCCATCGGCGAAGAGATCGATGTCGCCACGAAATTTGTTGACGATGAAGCCGCGCACCAGCGCCGCATCCTCGGGATCGATCACGACTTTCGTTCCCGCGAGCTGCGCGATGACGCCGCCGCGATCGATGTCGCCGATGATGATCACGGGCGCACCGGCCTGACGGGCAAAGCCCATATTGGCGATATCATTTGCGCGCAGATTGATCTCGGATGCGCTTCCCGCCCCTTCGATCAGCACCAGTTCGGCATTCGCCGCAATCTTTTCATAGCTTGCCATCACCGCCGACATGAGTTGCGGCTTCAATTTCTGATAGTCCGCCGCGCGCGCCGTGCCGAAAACCTTGCCCGCGACGACGATCTGCGAACCCGTCTCGCTTTGCGGCTTCAACAGCACTGGATTCATATGGACGGACGGCGCCAGTCTTGCGGCGCGCGCCTGCAGCGCCTGCGCACGGCCGATCTCGCCGCCGTCATCGGTCACAGCGGCGTTGTTCGACATATTTTGCGGCTTGAACGGCGCGACTTTCAGCCCGCGCCGCGCATAGGCGCGGCAGAGGCCCGCAACGATGATCGATTTGCCGACATCGGAGCCCGTGCCCTGAAACATCAGTTTGCGCGCCATCAGAATTCTATTCCTTCCTGCGCCTTCACGCCGGCCGCGAAGTGATGCTTGACGAGCGCCATTTCGGTGACGAGATCGGCGGCCTCGATCAAGGCCTGCGGCGCATTGCGGCCGGTGACGACGATATGCAAATCGGGCCGCCGCGCGGTGAGCGTTGCAGCGACCTCGGCGACCGGCAGATAATCATAACGCAAGGCGATATTGAGTTCATCGAGCACCAAGAGCCGCACCGCAGGATCGGCCATCAGAGCCTGCGCCTTCTGCCAAGCTGCCTCGGCGGCGGTGATGTCGCGGGCGCGATCCTGCGTCTCCCAGGTAAAACCTTCGCCCATCGTGTGCCAGGCGATGAGATCGGCGAATCGCTCTTCGAGGACGCGGCGCTCGCCCGTCTGCCAGGCGCCTTTGATGAATTGCACGACGCCGATCTTCCAGCCATGACCGAGCGCCCGCAGAATGAGACCGAAGGCCGCCGTCGACTTGCCCTTGCCCTTGCCTGTGTGGACGATGAGCAGGCCTTTCTCGATCGTCTTTGCAGCGACCTCTTGATCCTGCGCTGCCTTGCGCTTCTGCATCTTGTCTTTGTGCCGCTGGGCTTCGGCTGCATCATCCATCAGAGGGCCTTTCAACTATCGCGGCTAAAGAGCCTTTGCCTGCGCATTTGACAAGAGACCGGGCGCCCGCCTAACGTCGCCTTTGACGGTCCTTCGGCCACGCTGGCGTTTCGCAAGCCTCCGAAGGTTAAAAGGGAATGCGGTGCGGGTGAAATCCCAACGCCGCGGCTGCCCCCGCAACTGTAAGCGACGAGCGCTCATCCTATCCACTGGGCTTTGCCTGGGAAGGCGGATGAAGACGCGTTGAACCGCGAGCCAGGAGACCTGCCGTCAGTCATCGACCGTTTCGCACCGGGCGGGGTGTCCTGTGGCGAAGCTCGCGCCGGAGCCTCGTCATTGGCTTGGCGCGACGGTCTCCTCACCCCATGGTCGCAGAGGTGAGAGACCATGGTTTTGGCCAATATCACAAAGATCCCCGTCACCATCGTCACCGGCTTTCTCGGCTCAGGCAAGACGACGCTCATCCGCCATCTGCTGCAGACGGCGAACGGCCGCCGTCTCGCGCTGATGATCAATGAATTCGGCGATGTCGGCGTCGACGGCGAAATTTTGCGCGGCTGCGGCGACAGCGCCTGCCCCGAAGACAATATCATCGAGCTGACGAACGGCTGTCTCTGCTGCACGGTCGCCGATGATTTCATTCCGGCGATCGAAGCCCTTCTCGCGCTGCCGGTCGCTCCCGACCACATTGTGATTGAGACCTCCGGCCTCGCTCTCCCGAAGCCGCTTGTTAAGGCCTTCGATTGGCCGAGCGTGCGGGCGCGGCTGACGGTCGATGGCGTGATCGCCGTCGTCGATGCCGCCGCGGTTTTGGCCGGCCGCTTCGCCGACGATCCCGACAAGCTTGCCGTGCAGCGCGCCGCAGACCCCTCGCTCGATCACGACAATCCGCTCGAAGAAGTCTTCGAGGATCAGCTCGCCTGTGCCGATCTTGTCATTCTGAACAAGAGCGATCTGCTGACGGATGAAGAGATGGCGCAGCTGCGCCATGAACTCTCAACCAGTCTGCCACGCGCCGTAAAAGCACTGGCGACAAGCGAAGGCCGCATCGACGCCGGCATATTGCTCGGCCTCACCGCCGCTGCCGAAGACGATCTTGGCAACCGTCCCTCGCATCACGACAGCGAAACTGATCACGATCACAACGACTTCGCGAGCTTCGTGCTCGATGTGCCGCCGATCGATGATGCCGATGCCTTTATCGCGCGTCTCGCGGCGCTCGCCGAAGAGCATGATGTGTTGCGGATGAAAGGCTTTCTGCCTGTCGCGGGCAAGCCCATGCGGCTTCTCGTGCAAGGCGTCGGCGCCCGCTTCCGCCAGCAGTTCGATCGGCCGTGGCGTCAAGGCGAAGATCGGCTCGGCAAGCTCGTCGTTATCGGCGAGGCTGGCCTCGACCGCGCGGCGATAGCCGCCGCACTCGGCTGACACTCATGCATCTGCTGCGCACGACGACACGGCTCATCGACGAAAGCGACAATGCCGTCGATCTCGGCCAGACGCCGGCGGATTTTGTGTTTCTATCTTTCTCCGACAGCGATCTCGGCGTTATGGCCGCAGCGCTTGGCGAATCGGCCGTGAGCGCGCGGCTCGCGCCGCTCGCCATGTTGAAACATCCCTATTCGATCGATCTCTACATCGAATCCGTCACGGCGAAGGCGCGCTTCGTGCTGGTGCGGCTGCTCGGCGGCCTCGACTATTGGCGCTATGGCGCCGATGAGCTCTATGCGGCGTCGCGCAAATTCGGTTTCAAGCTCGCGCTCGTGCCAGGTGACAGTCGTCCCGATCCCCGCTTTGCCGAGCGCTCGACCGTTCCACCGGACAGGCTCGAAGCCATCTGGTCCCTCTTCGAAGCGGGAGGCGAAGCCAATCTGCGGCGATTGCTCCATTGGCTTGAGGCGGAGACGCGCGGAGATTCCCTATCTCTGCCTAAACCGGTGCCTGTCGCGCAGGCCGGACTTTTTCCCGCAGCCTGTCGGCCGAACGCCGCCGATGCGCCGCTCGCGATGCTGGTCTTCTATCGCGCCTATCTGCTTGCCGGCGACACGGCGCCGATCGAAACCTTGGCCGATGGGCTGTCGGAACGCGGCTTTCGTGTTCAAGCCGCTTATGTCGCGAGCCTCAAGGATGCCGAGGCAGCGCTTTGGCTGCGCGAGCATCTCGCCCGCGAGCGCCCCGATGTCATCTTGAACTCGACCGGCTTTGCGGCGCGCACCGATGCCGAGACAAGCCCGCTTGAGATCGCCGATGCGCCGATCTTGCAGATCATTCATGCCGGCAGCAGCCGCACGGCCTGGGCGAATGATCCGCGCGGCCTGAGCGCACCCGATATCGCGATGAATGTCGTCCTGCCCGAAATCGACGGACGCATCATCACGCGGCCAATTTCCTTCAAGGAAGAGACGCAGCGCAGCGATGCGCTTGAATTTACGCGGCTCGTGCATCGCGCGGAAGAGTCGCGGATTGCTTTTGTCGCCGATCTCGCGCGCGCCTGGGCCAATCTGCGGCGCAAGCCGCGCATGGCGCGCAGGCTCGCCTGCATCCTCTCGGATTATCCCGCGAAAGCCGGCCGCGCCGGCTATGCCGTCGGCCTCGATACGCCAGCAAGCCTCGCCGAAATCGCGGCGCTCCTCCAACAAGAAGGCTATTGTATCGATCCGGTTGCGGATGCCGATCATTTCATGCGCGATCTGAGCGAAGCGCCGCCGGAACTCTGGCCGCTCGCTGCCTATCGCACTGCCTTCGCGACCTTACCGAATGATTTGCAAGAGGCGGTCACCGGCGCCTGGGGCGCCCCCGATCAAGATCCGCTTTGCGATGGCAAAAACTTTCGCTTTCGCGCGACGCGGCTTGGCGCAATGATCGTCGCGGTTCAGCCGGACCGCGCCCGCGCCGAAGCGCGCAAAGCAAGCTATCACGACGTGTCCCTACCGCCGTGCCACGGCTATATCGCCTTCTATCTCTGGCTACGACATTGCGAGCGCATCGATGCGATCCTCCAGCTCGGCACGCATGGCACGCTCGAATGGCTGCCGGGCAAGGCGCTGGCCTTGAGCAATTCCTGCGCACCTGAGGCGCTGCTCGGCCCGACGCCTTTGATCTATCCCTTCATCGTCAATAATCCCGGCGAAGCGTCGCAAGCCAAGCGCCGCAGCGCGGCGGTCATCATCAGCCATCTGACGCCGCCCCTGCGTGCGATCGAGGCCTTCGGCGATCTCGCGACTTTCGAAACACTTTTCGATGAATATGCAGCGGCGCAGGAAATGGACCCGAAGCGCGCCGCGATCCTCGGCGACATTATTTTGGAACGCGCACGCGATGCCGGCCTCGCGCAAGACTGCGGCGCCGTCGATCTCGCGCCCGCCGAAGCGCTCGCAAAGCTCGATGGCTGGCTCTGCGACATCAAGGATATACGCATCGCCGACGGCCTCCATGTCTTCGGCTGCCCGCCGACAGACCCCGCGGCGATCATCGCCACGACGGAGCCATCCCAAGAAGCGCTCGCGCATCTTGGCGCCTCGCCGCGGAGCGAGCGGAAAGCCCTCATCGCAGCACTCGACGGGCGCTTCGTTCTACCTGGTCCTGCCGGCGCGCCGTCACGCGGACGCCTCGACGTTCTGCCGACAGGGCGCAATCTCTTCAGCATCGACCCGCGCGCCGTGCCGACGCGGACCGCTTATGAGATCGGCCTGCGCGCGGCTGACGCGGTGCTTAGACGGCATCTGCAGGATCACGGCGATTGGCCGCGTCGCATCGTGATGGATCTCTGGGGCTCGGCGACGATGCGCACCGGTGGCGAAGAGCTGGCGCAGATTTTTGTGTTTCTCGGCGCCACGCCGCTTTGGGATACTGCGTCGGCGCGCGTGATGGGTTTCGCCATCCTGCCGACGGCGAAGCTCGATCATCCGCGCATCGACGTCACGCTGCGCCTCTCGGGCCTCTTCCGGGACGTGTTCCCGGCCCAGATCGCTTTGATCGCACAGCTCATCGAAGCGGTCGCCGCGCTCGACGAGGAGCCCGAGATGAATGCGCTTGTCGCATCAGGGGGAAAGCCTGTCCGCATCTTCGGGGCCGCGCCCGGCACTTACGGCCTGCCGCTTGGACGCATGCTCGGCGAAGATGCATTCGTCTCGCGCGCAGCGCTGGGCGAAGCCTATCTTCAAGCAAGCGAGCATGTGCTTTTCGGTGACGCTAACGCCGCATCGTCCTTTCGCGATCGTGTCGCTGCGGCCGACGCCTTCATCCATGTCCATGATCTGCCGGGGCAGGATCTCTTGGATTCCGGCGTCCTCGCCGAACATGAAGCGGGTTTCGCGGCAGCAGCGGAATCTCTTGGCGCCCATCCAGCCCTCTATCATGTCGATACGACCAAGAGCGACAGGCCGGCGGCACGAACCTTCGCCGAGGAAGTTGCACGCGTCGTCCGGGGCCGCGCTACCAATCCCGCCTGGATCGCCGGCCAGATGCGGCACGGCTATCGCGGCGCTGCCGAGATCGCCGAGACGGTCGACAATCTTTATGCGATCGCCGTGATGTCGGATGCCGTGAGTGCCCAGCATTTCGATCTTCTCTTCGATGCGACGCTCGGCAATGATGCCGTGCGCGCCTTTCTCGAAGAGGCAAATCCGCAGGCGACGTGTGCGATGGCGGAGCGTTTCAATGCCGCTGTCTCGCGCGGGCTTTGGAGCTGCCGGCGCAATTCCGTCGCCATGCGTCTCGCCAGCCTCTTGGAGACGGATGCATGAGCGACGCGCATCGCAAAGGCTGGTGCCCCGGCGCGCTGCGGCCGATGGACTCGGGCGACGGGCTCATCGTGCGGATCCGAATCCCTTGCGGCATTGTGATGCCCGAACTCGCGCATGCCTTGGCGCAATGCGCGCGCGACTGCGGCAATGGCCTCATCGATCTCTCCGCGCGCGGCAATCTGCAATTGCGCGGCGTCAGTGTCGAGACGCTGCCGGAGGCGCAGACCCGGCTCGACAGGCTTGGCCTGCTCGACACTGACCCGGACACCGAAGCGGTCCGCAATATTCTTGTTAGTCCGCTTGCCGGGCGCGATCCATCAGCGGTTATCGATATCCGGCCTTTGGCCGAAGCGCTGGACACGCGCTTACGACAGGATAAGAGCCTGCATCGCCTCCCCGGCAAATTCCTCTTTCTGATCGGTGATGGCGGACGATTCCCATTGCCGGTCGAAAAGGCAGACATCGCTTTTGTCGTTCATGAAGGCTCGGGCGCGCCTATTTTCGAGGTTCATGTTGGCGGCATCGCCGCGGGCGCCTGCGCGATCGACGATCTCTGCGAAACGGCGGTGCGATTGGCAGAGGTATTCCTTGAATTCCGAAGCGACAACGACCGCCGCATGCGCGACCTCGTACGCTGTGTCGGCCCCGAAGCTTTGGCGCGCGGCGCCGGCCTCGCGGAAGTGCTTACACCTCCTCGACGGGAGGCCGCATCACATATCCTCGGCCTGCATTCGCTCGGCACGCATGTCGCGCTCGGTATCGGCATTCCCTTTGGCCGGCTGACGGCCAACACTCTTGAGATACTCGCCGACGAGGCCGCGGCGGCGCGAGCCGAACTGCGTCTTGCGCCCTGGCGCACGATCTTCCTTCTTGCCGAACACATAGCGCCTGATCTGCAAGATCGGCTGCACGCAGCGGACTTTATCCTCGACGATGCGGCAGCCATTCGCGCCGTCGCCGCCTGCGCCGGAAAGCCCGCCTGTCTGCACGGCGAAACGCCGGCACAAGACGACGCGGCGCGCTTGGCTCCGCTCATCGCTGGATCAGCATCGAAAGGCATCATGCTACATGTCTCAGGTTGCGCGAAAGGCTGCGCGCATCAAGATCGAACGTCTTTGACTCTGGTCGGCCGCGATGGCGCCTATGATCTCGTGCGCGACGGGCGCGTCGGCGACACACCCATCCGCCGCAATCTGTCGCTCGCCGATATCACGGAACTGTTGCCGGAGCTTTTGTGCGAGACTGCGTCATGAGCCGCTTCTCCTACCAGCGCGATGGCGCAGAGATCTATCGTCAATCCTTCGCGATCATCCGCGCCGAAGCCGATCTCGCGCGATTCTCGGAGGATGAAGAACCCGTCGCCGTGCGCATCATCCATGCCTGCGGCCAGGTCGAGGCGGCAAAAGACCTCGCCTTCGCACCCGGCGCGGCCAAAGTCGCACGCACGGCATTGCAGGCTGGCGCGCCGATCCTCTGCGATTCGCAAATGGTCGCCTCGGGCATCACCCGCGCGCGCCTGCCCGCCAAGAACGAAGTGATCTGCACGCTCAACGATCCGCGCGTGCCCGATCTCGCAAAGGCACTGAACAACACGCGCTCGGCCGCCGCCGTGGAATTATGGCGCCCGCAGATCGGAGGCGCTCTTGTCGCCATCGGCAATGCGCCGACCGCGCTCTTTCATCTCTTGAATTTGCTCGACGGTGGATGGCCGAAGCCTGCCGCGATCATCGGCATGCCTGTCGGCTTTGTCGGAGCGGCCGAATCGAAAGAGGCGCTGATCGCCGACAATCGCGTGCCTTATCTCATCATGCGCGGACGCCGTGGCGGCAGCGCCATGACGGCTGCGACAATCAACGCGCTTGCGAGCACGGCGCTATGACCAAGGGCAGACTCATCGGCGTCGGATTGGGGCCGGGCGACCCGGAATTGCTCACGATCAAGGCCGTCGCCGCGATCAAGGCAGCGCCGGTGATCGCTTTCTTCGCCAAGAAGGGAAAGCGCGGCAATGCGCGCGAGATCGCCGACCGCTGGATTCCCGCAGACCGCATCGAAGTGCCGCTCTATTATCCGATGACGACGGAAACGCATTTCAGCGATCCCATCTATGTCGAGAGCCTGAATGCTTTCTATGAAAGCGCTTGCGGCGAGCTTAGCGCTCATCTCGAAGTCGGCCGCGATGTGGCGCTGCTGGCAGAAGGCGATCCGCTCTTCTATAGTTCCTTCATGCATCTCTACGTGCGGCTGCGCGAACGCTTCGAAACGGTTATCGTGCCCGGCGTCACCGGGATGGCCGGCTGCGCCAGCCGCGCCGGCCTGCCCATGGCCTGGGGCGACAATGTCTTGACCGTACTGCCGGGCACTCTCTCCGAAGATGCCCTCGTCGCGGGCCTTAGCGCATCCGAGGCGGCGGTGATCATGAAGCTCGGCGCCAATCTTCCGAAAGTGCGCGCTGCGATCGCCCGCGCCAACCGTCTGCCCCGCGCGATCTATGTCGAACGCGGCACGATGGCAGGCGAGACGATCGTCAAACTGGCGGAGCGCGATGAAAGCGCCGCGCCCTATTTCTCGATGATCCTCATTCCCGGCGAGGAGCGCAGCTGATGGCGGGCCGGCTCGACATCGTCGGCCTCGGCCCCGGCCCACGCGGCTGGCTCACGCTGGAGACGGAGGCGATCCTCGCCAAGGCGAGCGATCTCGTGGGCTATGGGCCCTATCTCGATCGGGTGGCCTTCCGTCCCGATCAGATCCGGCATGCAAGCGACAATCGCGAAGAGATTTCGCGCGCACGCCAAGGGCTCGAACTTGCCGCGGACGGCGCGCATGTCGCCGTCGTCTCGGGCGGCGATCCGGGCGTCTTCGCCATGGCCGCCGCCGTCTTCGAAACGCTCGAAAAGGCGGATGCGGCCTGGCACGGCATCGACATCGCCGTGCATCCGGGCGTCACAGCCATGCTGGCGGCAGCGGCCCGGCTTGGCGCCCCGCTCGGCCATGACTTCTGCGCGATCTCGCTCTCCGACAATCTGAAACCTTGGGACGTGATCGAGCAGCGCTTGCGCGCGGCGGCGATGGGCGACTTCGTCATCGCGCTCTATAATCCTGCATCGAAGGCGCGGCCACAGCTGATCTACGATGCCTTCTCCGTATTGCGCACGGTGAAGGCTGGCGAAACCCTCGTCGCCTTTGCCCGTGCGATCGGACGCCAAGATGAGCGGTTGACGCTTGCGACGCTCGCCGAAGCCGATCCGGCGCTCGCCGATATGAGCACGCTCGTCCTGATCGGCGCGCATGCGACGCGGAGCTTCGAGGCTTGCGGACGGCGCTGGATCTATACGCCGCGCGGCAGCGGAGAGTTTTGATGCGCAAACTCTCCGATAAAGCGCAGGATTTCGTCGAGCGAATGAAACATCGGCACGTCGGGGCGCTGCGGCTGCCGCATCAAAATGACCGGCAGACCGAGCTCACGCGCCGCCGCGATCTTGGCGTAGGTGGCATCGCCACCGCTATTCTTGGTGACGAGCACATCGATGCGCTCGCCCCGCATCAGGGCCATCTCATCTTCGAGCGAGAAAGGCCCGCGCGCGAGAATCACGCGATGCCGCGGCAGGTTCGGCACCGGCTCCGGCAGATCGATGCTGCGAATGAGATAATCATGTATGGGCGCCGTTTCGAAAGCGGGCAGCTGCAAGCGGCCAACGGTCAGGAACACGCGGCGGGGCGTATCGCCGAGCAATTTCGCAGCCCCCGCCGCCGTGTCCGCCTCCCTCCAACGATCGCCGTCTTGCTGAATCCACGGCGGCCGGCTGAACGCGACGAGCGCTGTTCCAGTTGCGCGGCACGCCGCTTCCGCATGGGCCGACATTTGCTCGGCGAAAGGATGCGTCGCATCGATGACGAGGCCGATTTCTTCGGCGCGCAGATAAGCGATCAACCCATCAATGCCGCCAAAGCCGCCGATGCGATAAGGAATTTGCGGCAGCGTCGGATTTTGCGTGCGGCCGGCGAGCGAGAGAATGGGCGCGATGTCGTCTTTGCCCTGCAGCGCTTCGGCGAGACGCCGCGCTTCGGTCGTACCGCCCAAGATCAATATGCGCAAAGCCTGCGGCATCTTCGTCTTTCGAGATCTGCATCATGACGGCACCGGCGCGCTGGCTGACTCTCATCGGCATAGGCGAAGACGGCTGCGACGGACTTTCTCCTGCCGCAGCGCGGCTGCTCGCGCAAGCACGCTTCATCATCGGCGGCGCCCGTCATCTCGAATTGGCGGGCGAGACCAAGGCCGAAACGATGGTCTGGCCGTCACCTTTCGCGGAGGGCATCCAAGAAATCCTGGCGCGGCGCGGGACCGATGTCTGCGTCCTCGCGACGGGCGATCCGTTTCTTTACGGCGTCGGTTCGCTGATTGCTCAACATGTGCCGCCTGACGAGATGATCTGCCTGCCGGCGCCCTCCTCGCTCAGCCTTGCTGCGGCGCGACTCGGCTGGGGTTTGCAGGATTGCGAGATCGTCTCGCTGCACGGTCGGCCCTTCGAGCGGATCATCCCGCATCTGCGGCCGGAGGCGAAGCTCCTCGTCATCACCTGGAACGAGACGACGCCACAAAAACTCGCCGCGCTTTTATGCGCACGCGGACTCGGCGCTGCGCGACTCGTTATTCTTGAATCGCTCGGCGGAGCGGCCGAAAAGATCACGGAGGTCTCGGCCGCAGAATTCAAAGACTACCCAATCGCTCCGCTCAATCTCGTTGCGATTGCTTTGCCGCCGCGCGACGAAGCGCGCTACATCCCACTCGCCCCCGGCCTGCCCGACGATTGGTTCGAGACGGATGGCCAGCTCACCAAACGCGATGTGCGCGCTCTGACGCTTTCCGCGCTGGCGCCGTGGCCGGGCGCGATCCTCTGGGACATTGGCGCGGGTTCCGGCTCGATCAGCATCGAATGGATGCTGGCGCACCGCCGCAACCAGGCTTTTGCGATCGAAGCGCGCGAAGATCGAGCCCAACGGATCATCCGCAACGCGGCGGCGCTCGGCGTGCCGGACCTCATCGTCAAGAGCGGGCAGGCGCCGGAAATCCTTGCTGGGCTGCCGCAGCCAGATGCGATTTTTGTCGGCGGCGGCGGCTTGGACGTCATCGACGCGGCCTATAAAATGCTGCCGTCTCACGGGACTTTCGTGGTGAATGCCGTGACCATCGAAACGCAAAATGCGCTTGCCCAGCGCCATGCGCAATTGGGCGGCCGGCTCATCATGATCGATATTGCGGAAGCCGAAGCGCTCGGCCCTTATCGGTCCTGGCAGAAGGCGCGGCCCATCGTGCAATGGGCGGTGACGAAGCCATGATCGCCATCGGCATCGGCTGCAAAAGCGGCGCCACCAAACAGGCGGTCCTCGATCTCATCGCGGAAGCCCGCGCGCGCGGCGCCGTCACGCAGGAAAGCGCCATGCTCTTCACCTATGAAGGCAAACGCAGCGAAGAAGGCCTGACGGCCGCCGCCGAAGAGCTGGTGCTGCCGCTTGGCTTTCTGTCGCTTGAATCGCTGCAGGCCGTCGCGGACAAGATCACGAGGCGCTCGGAGGCGGCGGAGAAAGCGCTCGGCATTCCCTCCGTCGCCGAAGCCGCGGCGCTTGCCGGCGGCGGCGCAGATGCGCAATTGATCGTGCCGCGCCTCACCGGCGATGGCGTCACCTGCGCGATCGCGAGAGGATCACGATGACCGTGCATTTCATCGGCGCCGGGCCTGGCGCGCCCGATCTCATCACGCTGCGCGGTCGCGATCTCATTGCCAGCTCGCCCGTCTGCCTCTACGCCGGCTCGCTCGTGCCGAAAGAGCTTCTTAGGTATTGTCCGGCGAATGCCCGCATCATCGACACCGCCCCCATGGCGCTCGAAGCCATCACCGCCGAATTCTTGCGCGCATATCAAGAAGGCAAGGATGTCGCGCGACTCCATTCGGGCGATCTCAGCATATGGAGCGCAATGGGCGAGCAATTGCGCGAATTGGACCGGCTCGGGATCGCTTATACGATCACGCCGGGCGTTCCGAGTTTTGCCGCGGCGGCTGCGGCCTTGAAGCGCGAGCTGACGCTACCCGAAGTCGCGCAATCGCTCGTACTGACCCGGACCTCGGGACGGGCCTCGGCCATGCCACCGAAGGAAACGCTCGCGACTTTCGCAGCAAGCGGCACGACGCTCGCGATCCATCTTTCGATCCATGCGATCGAAAAAATCGTCGCCGAGCTTCTGCCTTTTTACGGTGCCGACTGTCCAGTGGCAGTGGTCTTTCGCGCGTCCTGGCCGGACGAAACGATCATCGAGGCGACATTGGCGACCGTTGCGGCGGATGTTGCCGCCGCGCAACTCGAACGCACGGCCCTGATCTTCGTTGGCCCGGCGCTCGCTGCACGCGATTTCCGCGCGAGCGCGCTTTACGATGCCGATTATCAGCGGCGTTTCAGAACGTGAGCCTCATGTCCTTAGCGCAACGGCCGTGCGCCTGTCGTCGCGATGACCACGCCGTCGCGATCGACGACGACGATCTCAAGTCTTTCCGCACCGGACTCAACTGCTTTGGCCGCCGTCTGCCAGGCAGCTTCCGCGACTTGCGCCGCAAGATCGATGCCGACGGCCTTGGCGATCTCATAGGCGTCCAAGCCCGTATTGGCGGCGCGAATGCGCGTGGCAAGCGCTTCATCGCCACCGGCCGCACGTGCGCATTCCGCGAGAAAATGAAGATCGACCGCGCCGCGCCGCGCATGCAGATCGAGCATGCCTTGGCCAAGCTTCGTCATCTTGGCGAAGCCGCCGGCGATGGTGACCGTTTCGACCGGATGCCGGCGCAGATATTTCAACAGACCGCCGACGAAATCGCCCATGTCGATCAAAGCGTCGTCCGACAGGTCATAAAACCGCTGCACCGCTTTTTCGGATGTGGTCCCGGTCGCTCCAGCGATATGCGTGACGCCCAGCGCGCGGGCGACATCGACGCCGCGATGAATCGTATGCACCCAGGCGGCGCAGGAATAGGGTACGACGATGCCGGTCGTGCCGAGGATCGAGAGACCGCCCAGAATGCCGAGCCGCGGGTTGAGCGTCTTCTGCGCCAAAGCCTCGCCGTCTGGGACCGAAATCTCAACGATCGCATCGGCCGAGCGGCGACTGAATCGCGCGACCTCGCCGAGATTTTCGCTGATCATTGCGCGCGGCACAGGATTGATCGCCGGCTCACCGACCGGCAAAGGCAAGCCGGGCTTGGTGATCGTGCCGACGCCAGGTCCGGCGCGAAAGACGATGCCCGTTCCCTGCGTCGCGAGACGCACTGTCGCAAGGACCAGCGCGCCGTGCGTCACATCCGGATCATCGCCCGCATCTTTGATGACGCCGGCACGGGCAAAGTCCGCCCCGCGCTCGGTGCACGCCAGTGCGAATTGCACCCGCGCGCCATCTGGGAGAAAGATCTCGACAGGATCGGGAAATGCACCGCCGAGCAGCGCCGCGAAAGCAGCGCGTGCGGCGGCTGTCGCGCAGCTTCCCGTCGTCCAGCCATAGCGCAGCGGCCGATTGCTCAGATCCTCGTCCATCGCTTCAGCGATAGCCTGCGCAGCGCCGCGCGCAAATATGGAATTCGCGGATGATCCCTCCCGGTTTGCTGATTGCGGCGCCCCGCTCCGGGAGCGGCAAGACGACGCTGACGCTCGGCCTGATGCGTGCTCTGCGCCAGCGCGGCCTGCGGGTGCAAGCCGCCAAATGCGGCCCGGATTATATCGATCCCGCCTTTCACGCAGCGGCAACGGGCCGGCCGAGCCTCAATCTCGACAGCTGGGCGATGGATCGCGGGCTTTTGCACGGGCTGATCGCGACAGCGGCAGATGCCGATCTCACCCTCTGCGAAGGGCTGATGGGCCTTTTCGACGGCGTCCCGGACGAAGCGGGTCGCAGCGGATCTTCCGCCGATATCGCCGCCGCCTTCGGCTGGCCCGCCATTCTCGTGCTCGATATCAGCGGCCAGTCGCAATCCGCCGCGGCGCTGGCGCTCGGCTGCACCAGCTACGATCCAAGGATCAAGATCGCCGGTGTCGTCTTGAACAAGGTGGGCAGTGTCCGACATCAGATGTTGGCCGGCGATGCGATCGAAGCGATCGGCCTGCCGGTCTTGGGCGCGTTGCGCCGCGCCCCGGAAATCACTTTGCCGGAGCGCCATCTTGGCCTCGTCCAGGCAGATGAGACCGCCGGGCTCGATCTTCTGCTCGACCGGCTCGCGGAATTTATCGCGACGCAGATCGATCTCGACCGCCTGCTTGCGCTCGCCGCGGCAGCGCCAATCGCAGCGACGGCGCCGACCCTGCCCCTCAAGCCGCCGGGCCAAAGACTCGCGATCGCACGTGACGCCGCCTTCTCCTTTCTCTATCCGCATCTGCTGCAAGGCTGGCGTGACGCCGGAGCTGAATTTTCCTTCTTTTCGCCGCTCGCCGACGAAGCGCCGCCGCAAGATTGCGATTTTTGCTGGCTGCCCGGCGGTTATCCGGAACTTCATGCCGGTCGCATCGCGGCGGCGACCCATTTTCTGGACGGCCTGCGGATCTTCGCGGCGCAAAAGCCGGTTCATGGCGAATGCGGCGGCTATATGGTTTTAGGCAATGGTCTCATCGACGCCGATGGCCATCGCCATCAAATGGCGGAGCTCCTCGGCCTTTCGACCAGCTTCGCCAAACGCCGGCTGACGCTCGGCTATCGCGAGGTAGAGCTTTTGACCGATTGCGGCCTCGGCGCGCGCGGCACGATATTACGCGGCCATGAATTCCATTATGCGACCATTGCCGAAAAGGGCGAGGACGAGCCGCTCGCCATTCTTAACGATGCCTATGGCGGCTCGCCGGCGCTTGGGGGCAGCATCCGCGGCAGGGTCACCGGGAGCTTTTTCCATGTCATCGCCTCCCTCTGATCGCTTCCATGTGATCGCGGGCATTCCGAAAAAATTGCCCTAAGCGCGATTCACCTTGTGCCGCGCCTGGGGCTTTTCGCGCTTCCGCCACAGAGCGATCTATTCTACAGCATGGCCCTCCTCAAATCGAAAGCGCCGCTCGGGTGATCTTCTCCTTCGGACATATGCTGCGGCTGGCACGGGCAGGGTTTGTTCTCGCGCGTGCCGGTGTCTTCAGCCATGTCGATCTCGCGACATTGCCGCTCTCGGCGCATCTCCCCTTCGCCATAGCAAAGCTGATCGCGCGGCGACCCAAAGGACCGTTCAACGATGCGCTGCCGGCCGCCATCGCGCAGCTCGGCCCGTCTTATGTGAAGCTTGGCCAATTTCTGGCGACGCGCCCCGATGTCGTCGGGCCAGAAGTCGCCCAGCGGCTCGAGCGGCTGCAAGATCGCATGCCGCCGTTCCCGCGCGAGCAGTCGGTGAAGACGATCGAAGCCGCCTTCAATCGCCGCGTCGACGAGATATTCGTCGAATTCGGGCCGCCGGTCGCCGCTGCCTCGATTGCGCAAGTGCATAAGGCGCGGGTGCGCGACCAGCACGGCGAGCGCGAGGTCGCCGTCAAAGTGCTGCGGCCGGGCGTCGAGCGCCGGTTTCGCCGCGATCTCTCGGACATGTATTTCGCCGCGCGCATCGCCGAACTCTGGTTTCCGGAAACCAAGCGCCTCAAGCCCGTCGAAGTCGTCGACACTCTGGCGCGGACCGTGAAGATCGAGATGGATTTCCGTCTCGAAGCGGCAGCCGCTTCGGAATTTGCCGAGAACACCGAAAAAGAGCCCGATTTTCGCGTGCCGCGCGTCGATTGGGACCGCACGGAGCGCGAAGTTCTGACGCTCGAATGGATCGACGGCATTCCTCTATCCGATGTGCCGGCGCTCGCCGCCAAAGGCTATGATCTGCCGGCGCTCGGCCGCACCGTCATCCAATCCTTTCTCCGCCACGCCGTGCGCGACGGCTTCTTTCACGCCGACATGCATCCCGGCAATCTCTTCGTCGATTCCGAGGGCCGGCTGACCGCCGTCGATTTCGGCATCATGGGCCGGCTCGGCCGGATGGAGCGCCGCTTTCTCGCCGAGATCATCTTCGGCTTCATAACCCGCGATTATCGGCGGGTGGCGGAAGTGCATTTCGAGGCCGGCTATGTGCCGCGCGAGCACGCCGTCGAGGAGTTTGCCCGCGCCTTGCGCGCCATCGGCGAGCCGATCCATGCGCGCCCCGCCGATCAGATCTCGATGGCGAAGCTCCTGACGCTGCTCTTCGAGGTCACAGCGCTCTTCGACATGAAGACGCGCACCGAGCTCGTGCTTCTGCAAAAGACCATGGTCGTCGTCGAAGGCGTCGCCCGCGGCCTCGATCCGAAGCTTGACATGTGGGGGACCGCGGAGCCCGTCGTGCGCGCCTGGATCGAGGAAAATCTCGGTCCCATCGGCCGCCTCGACGATGCCCGCCGCGCCGTCCTCGCGCTGGCGAAATTCTCCGCCGCCCTGCCGGAGACGCTGCTGCGCGCCGAAAACATCGTGGAGCAGCTCGAAGGCATGGCCGAAGGCGGCTTCGAATTATCGGAAGAAGCGATCGATAAGATCCAGGCGGCGCATTCGCGCGCCCTGCGGCTCGGCCACATGGCGCTCTGGCTGATGGCGCTTGCCATGATCGGCTATTTCATTTTTCATTGATATGCTGCCACGGTCACGGGTTCGGTCCAAGCTGCACATGATTGCAAATTCGCAATCTCATTCTTTGGCAAATCTGTTCCTCTTTGTTCCGTTAGCTGACGTCTTCGCTTGTGACGCGTGAATGTGATTGCTAATGCGGGTGCATAGACTCTAGGATTGCTTATGGCGCTCGCGGGCAAACGAGTCCTCATCATCATTGGGGGCGGCATCGCCGCCTATAAGGTTCTCGAACTCATCCGCCGCATGCGCGAGGCGAGTGCGATGCCGCGTGTCGTGATGACGGCGGCGGCGAAGCATTTCGTGACGGAACTCTCGGTCGCAAGCCTGTCCGGCAGCAAGGTATTCAGCGATCTCTTTTCGCTGACGGATGAGACCGAGATCGGCCATATTCAATTGTCGCGCGATGCCGATCTCCTCGTCGTCGCGCCGGCGACGGCCGATCTTCTGGCCAAAATGGCGCAGGGGCTCGCGAATGATTTGGCGTCAACGCTTTTGCTTGCGACCGACAAGAAGATCCTCGTCGCGCCGGCCATGAATCTGCGGATGTGGCTGCATCCGGCGACACAGCGCAATGTCACGACCTTGAAGCAGGACGGCGTGCTTTTTATCGGCCCGGACGACGGCGATATGGCCTGCGGCGAATATGGCCCTGGGCGGATGAGCGAACCCGCCGCCATTCTCGCCGCGATGAGCGACGCGCTCGACGGCGACACTGTCATTCCATTGCCGGCCGGCATCGGTAACCGCAAAGGGCCGCTCGCAGGCAGAAAAGTGATCGTCACATCGGGGCCGACGCGTGAGCCGATCGATCCGGTGCGCTACATCGCCAACCGTTCCTCCGGCAAGCAAGGCCACGCCCTTGCCGCGGCCGCGGCCGCGGCCGGCGCCGAGGTCGTGCTTGTCAGCGGTCCCGTCACGCTTGCCGATCCGCCCGGCGTTAGAGTCAGCCATATCGAAACAGCGGCCGACATGCTGAGCGCGGTTGAAGCCGCGCTTCCCGCCGATATGTTTATTGCCGCGGCGGCGGTCGCCGATTGGCGGGTCGAGAAAGCCGCTGCGGATAAGATCAAGAAAGGCACTGGTACGGTCCCGCATCTTCAGCTTATCGAGAACCCCGACATTCTCGCGGCAATTGCGCGCCGCAAAAAGGCCCGGCCGCAGCTTGTCGTCGGCTTTGCCGCCGAAACGCAGGATGTCCTTGCCCACGCGCAAGCCAAGCTCAAGAGCAAAGGATGCGATGTGATCGTCGCCAATGATGTGAGCGCCGCCGCCGATGTGATGGGCTCGGACGAAAACCAGGTCACGCTCATCACCAAGGCCAAGGTTGAAGCTTTGCCGCGCATGCCGAAGACTGCGGTCGCAGCGCAGCTGATCAGTCGCTTCGCGGCGCTGCTGGGACATAGTGTCAAGGGCAAGTCTCATGAGTAACGGTGCGGCGATCGTCTCCGTCGCGGTTCGCATGCTGCCGCACGGCAAGGGCCTGCCATTGCCGGCCTATCAAAGCGCTGGCGCTGCGGGTCTCGACTTGGTCGCGGCCATTGCACAGGACAGCGAAGTCGTTATCGAGCCGGGCGCGCGCCATCTCGTGCCCACGGGCATCGCGCTGCAGCTACCTGAAGGTTATGAAGCGCAAGTAAGGCCACGCTCCGGCCTCGCATTGCAGCATGGCGTAACGCTGCTAAATACGCCTGGAACGATTGACGCCGACTACCGTGGCGAGATTTGTGTACTCCTCGTGAATTTGGGGAGCGAGCCATTTGAACTGAGACGAGGCGTACGAATTGCTCAATTGATTATCGCACCTGTTGTCCGCGCGATCTTGACCGTTGTGCAGGAGCTCGAAGGCACCGAACGGGGCACAAATGGATTTGGGTCGACTGGGACCACAGCATTGGTGGAAGAGGACGGATGAATCTGCTTGCTCGTCGTACACTTCTAGCACTCGCTGCTGTCGCCGATGTCGCTCTCCATGCCCGCCCGCAGCCTGTCGCTGCAAAGGCGCTGGCTGGGCGGTTGAACCTTCCGCCCCGACATCTTGAAACCTTGCTGCAAACGCTGGTGCGCTCGAACATTTTGAAAGGCGTACGCGGTCCGCGTGGCGGCTATGAGCTCGCCCGCGAGCGTCGCCGCATCAGCGCCGCCGAGGTCGTGCGCGCCGTGATGGCAGATCCGCAGGGCGAGGCCGAAGAGGGCCAGGAAAACCGCTTCATCGACATGATCGTCGGCCCGGTCGTTGACCGCGCCGGCCAAGCCTTTCTGGCCGAGCTTGAGACGGTCACCATTGACGACATTTGTCAGAGTGCGAACGACAAAAAGATCTTTTCCGACGACGGCCCCCGTGCCGATTTTACGATCTAGATATGTTATTTATTTCATTTTACGCGTTGTTTAGTTGACGAAAATACTGGAATAATATTCCATTCCTTCCAGGGACGTGGCGAATGATCCAGCTTGAGAGGCACAGGCTACCCGGTCGTGCTGTCCAAAGAGATGGAGACATCGCGCGTCAACTAAGCGATCATTCGCACAGTGTTTGCAGAGATTTTCCAAAGTGTTTTTTCTTCGAGAACATTTTGGAAGCCGCGAGATAGCATGACCGTGCCGCAGACCGGCCTCTGAGGGTCAAGCGAAGTTTAAAGTTAGCAGTTCAAGGAGGATGACCTCATGGCACAAGCAGCAGTCAAAGAGGCGACCAGTCTCGCCCCCGGCCATGTGCCCGGGCGCGGCCGGATCTATGATTCCATCATCGACACGATCGGCGATACGCCGCTCGTCCGTCTGAACAAGATCGCCAAGGAGAAAGGCGTCAAAGCCAATCTTCTCGCCAAGCTCGAATTCTTCAATCCGATCGCCAGCGTGAAGGACCGTATCGGCGTCAATATGATCGCCTCTATGGAGGCCTCTGGCCTAATCTCGCCGGGGAAGTCCGTGCTGATCGAGCCCACCTCCGGCAACACCGGCATCGCGCTCGCCTTCGTCGCCGCGGCGAAGGGCTATAAGCTCATCCTCGTCATGCCGGAATCGATGTCGATCGAGCGCCGCAAGATGCTTGCTTTGCTCGGCGCCGAGCTCGTGCTCACGCCCGCGCCGCAAGGCATGAAGGGCGCCATCGCCAAGGCGCAGGAACTCGTCGCCGCGACGCCGAACGCAGTGATGCCGCAGCAATTCGAAAACCCGGCCAATCCAGAGATCCACCGCCGCACCACGGCTGAGGAAATCTGGAACGACACGAACGGCGAAGTCGATGTTTTCGTCTCCGGCGTCGGCACCGGCGGCACGATCACCGGCGTCGCCCAAGTTTTGAAGCCGCGCCGTCCGAGCCTGAAGGTCGTCGCGATCGAGCCTGAAGATTCGCCGGTATTGTCGGGTGGCCAGCCCGGCCCGCATAAGATCCAGGGCATTGGCGCCGGCTTCGTGCCGTCAATCCTCGACCGCAGCCTGATCGATGAGGTCGTCACCGTCGGCAATCAGACGGCTTTCGACACGGCCCGCCTTGTCGCGCGGCTCGAAGGCATTCCCGTCGGCATTTCCTCGGGCGCGGCGGTCGCCGCTGCTGTCGAAATCGGCCTGCGGCCGGAGATGGAGGGCAAGAACATCGTCCTCATCATCCCGTCCTTCGCCGAGCGCTATCTCTCGACCGCGCTCTTCGAAGGTCTTTGAGCGCGGGCGGTTCAGACCGCTCTCTTAATAGCTGAAGCTTCATTGCGCCGGCGGATTTCCGCCGGCGCAATTTTTTGACCTCAATGTTCTGCCCTGTTGACTTGACATCCTTCGCGTCTATTTGTACCGATTAGTACAACTTCATTAGAAGGAAGACGTTCATGAGCGATATTCGTCCGCCGCTGCCACCCTTCACCCGCGAAACCGCGACCGAAAAAGTGCGGCTCGCCGAAAACGCCTGGAATTCGCGCGATCCGGTCAAGGTGGCGGGCGCCTATACGGAAAACAGCCGCTGGCGCAATCGTTCCGAATTCATCACCGGCCGCGCGCAAATCGTCGAATTTCTGTCGCGCAAATGGGCGAAGGAACACGACTATCGCCTTATAAAGGAACTCTGGGCTTTCGACGGCAATCATATCGCCGTGCGCTTCCAATATGAGTGGCATGATGAGGCCAACAATTGGTTTCGCTCTTACGGCAATGAGCAATGGGAGTTCGACGACACAGGCCTGATGCGCCGGCGCGAAGCCAGCATCAATGATGTGTCGATCGCCGAATCCGAGCGCAAATTCTTTTGGCCCGCAGGTCCGCGCCCGCTCGATGCGCCGGGCCTCACCGAACTCGGCCTCTAGTGAGCACGACGCGCGTCCGCAATCGCGACGAGGCCGTGGCGGCGCTCGCCGAAGTGTTCCGCGAACACGGTTTTGACGGCGCGAGCCTGACGCTGATCAGCGCCCGCACCGGCCTCGGCAAAGGTAGCCTCTACAATTATTTTCCCGGCGGCAAGGAAGAGATGGCCGCCGCAGTGCTGGCCGAGATCGACCTTTGGTTCGAAACGCATATTTTTGGGCCGCTGCGCGACGACGATGACCCGTGCCATGCGCTCGCCCATATGCTCGACGCGGTCGACCGCTATTTCCGCTCCGGCCGGCGTCTGTGTCTTGTGGGCGTGCTTGCGCTCGGCGATGCGCGCGATCTTTTTGCCCAACAAGTCAGCGGCTATTTCGTCGCCTGGGCCGATGCGCTTGCGGCTTGTCTTATGCGCGCCGGCCATGCTCGCGAGGATACGAAAGCGATCGCGGAAGAAGCGCTCGCGACCATTCAAGGCGCGCTCATTCTGACTCGCGCCACGCCGAAGAGCGGCATTTTTGGACGCGCAATGGCGCGTCTCAAGGAACGTCTGCTCACGCCGCCGGGCTAGTCAGATCACATCGCGGAAGCCAACGCGTGCGGCGCCGGCGCGACGGCGGTCGCCGTATTGTTGTTGATTTCCATGATCGCCAGACCGCGCTCGTTCAAGCCATTCGGCTCGAAGCGGAAGATGCCGTCGGCGCCATTGAATCCGGAGCGATTGGTGAGCACGCTCGCCGCGAAATGATCAGGCCCTGGCCGATGCGCCAAGGCGACGGCGAGCGAGACGGCATCATAGGCGAGCGTCGCGATGCGGGTCGGATCGGAGCCGTATTTGGCGCGGTAGCGCGCCGCAAAGGCGGCAAAGCCCGCATTGTCGGGCGCCGCGAACCAGGCGCCTTGCAAGGCCGGCAGAGACAGAACGCGCGCATCGTTCCAAAGCCCGGTGCCGAGAATCTGCACCTTGCGCGAATTGAGACCATTGGCCGTCAGTGCCTGCGCCATCGCCGGCATGGCCGCCGCCTGATCGGCGATGAAGATCGCATCAATCTGATTGCCGAGGCCACCGAGCTTTGCGACCGCCGCGCCGATCGTCTGCGGCTGATAGTGATCGATCTCCATCACCCGCACGCCACGGCGCGCCGCCACTTGCTGAAACTCCGCTTCGGCGATCCGGCCATATTCATTGTCGGGAATGAGCGCAGCGAAGGATTTCTTGCCCTTCGACGCCGCGTAATCGACGATCCGGTCGACATAGGTTTCGACCAGGAACGACAAGAGATAGACGCCCGGCTGCGCGACAGACGCATCGGTCGAAAAGGCGATGACCGGCTTATGCGCGGCAGACACCACTTGCGCGACGGCCCGCACATTCGGCGCAAACAGCGGCCCGATGATGAGATCAGCATTGTCGGTCAAAGCCGCCTGCGCCGCCGCGGTCGCCCCATCCGGCGTCGAGAGATCGTCTTTGACGAGCAAAGTGATGTCCGTATTACCCGCTTCCGACAAAGCGAGATCGGCGGCATTGCGCAGCGACGCGCCGACATTGCTCGGCGCATTATTTTGCGTGAGCGGCAGGATCAAGGCGACCTTCACCGGGCCCGAACCCAGCTGGCCACTGCCGGGCGGCGTTCCAGGCGCCGTGCTCGGCGGCGTGCCGGTCGGCGGCGCCAACGGCTGCGACTGAACGGGATCGACAGGCGCGGCGCCCGTGATGTCGTCGGCGCCCGTGCCGCCATGGTTCGACATGTTCACGGAGCCGCAAGCGGACAGGCCCAGAACCGCCACGACCGCCAATAGCCGGCGAAGACCGCGACTGAAACCGCTCAAAGCGCCGCCCGGCATCGCATCTATCTGGGCGTTGGAAAGCTCAGCCGCCAAAGCTCGACTCCCTGCGGTGCGCATTACGATAGATTCGATCGCGGCGCGGTTCGATTCGAAGGGCTCCGTCCTGACCGCTCTGAGCGGGCCAGATCGCGCGATGAAGGAGCCGCATCTTTTAGAGTCTTTCAGACACAATATCGCGCGCCCCGCAATCGAAAGTAAACGGACGCGAACAGAGCCGACGCAGCGATACCACAAGGCCAAGACGGCCTTGCCGTCCAGTCCGGATTGTTCTATTTGTAGAACATACGGACGATTTAACGAACAATTTGGTCATCTCCCGCGGCGAGGCGCCCATGAACGAGGATATGCAGAAGAAACCGGCTTTTCTGCGCAGCCCCGGATCGGCGCAGGCGGGTAGCGGCGCGGCGGCCAGCGCCTTCACGGCCTTCGGGCTGCGCGCCGAAGCCGAGCCGCTCAGCCGCGGCCTGCATGTCGTTGCGACCCCTATCGGCAATCTCGCCGATATTTCGCTGCGCGCGCTGGCGACGCTCGCCGCCGCCGATGCGGTCATTGCCGAAGACACGCGCGTCACCAAAAAGCTCCTCGCCCATTACGGCATTGCGACTCCGCTCGTCGCCTATCATGAGCACAATGCCGCGGTGATGCGGCCGCATCTCCTCGCAAGGCTCGCGGATGGCGCGGCTTTGGCACTCGTCTCCGATGCCGGCACGCCTTTGATCTCCGATCCCGGTTTCAAGCTCGTGACGGAGGCGCTGGCGCAAGGCGCGGAGGTCACCTCGGTGCCCGGCGCCTCGGCTGTGCTCGCGGCATTGGTCGTCGCCGGGCTGCCGACCGACCGCTTTTTCTTTGAAGGCTTTCTGCCGTCGAAATCCGTCGCACGGCGCCAGCGCATCGCCGAGCTCGCCGCCATTCCCGGCACGCTCGTCTTCTTCGAATCGCCGCATCGCGTCGCCGAAACGCTCATCGATCTCCATGCGGTGCTCGGCGAGAGGGACGCAGCGCTGGCACGCGAGCTGACCAAGCATTTCGAGACCGTGCGGCGGGGCGCACTCGGCGAACTCGCCGCGACGCTTGCCGAAGAACCCGCGCCGAAAGGCGAGATCGTGCTGCTGATCGGACCACCGTCGCAAGAGATCGTTGCGCCGACCGCCGAAGATCTCGACGCGAAGATCGGCAAAGCGCTAGAAACCTTGTCGGTGAAGGAAGCGGCGACCGTCGTCTCGGCGGAGACCGGCCAGCCGCGCCGCAAGGTCTATGCAAGAGCGATCGAGCTTTCCGCGCGCACGCGCCAGTAATACGAAGAAGCGCCGCGAGGCCTTCGCGCTCGGCCATCGCGCCGAAGCGCTCGCGGCTCTTTACCTTCGCCTCAAAGGCTATCGGATTCTGGCGCGGCGCTATTCGATCGCCGGCGGCGAGATCGATCTCATCGCCAGGAAATCCGACTCCATCGTCTTCGTCGAGGTGAAGATCCGGCCCGACATGGCGGCCGCGCTGACCGCGATCGATCAAGCGAAATGCCGGCGGATTTCCAAGGCCGGCGCGCATTGGCTCGCCGCCAATCCTTGGGCCGCGCGCTTCAATCTGCGCGGCGATGCGGTCTGCCTGATGCCCTGGCGGTGGCCACGCCACACGATTGCTGCACTGCCGCTGAATATCGGGTAAAATAACTATTCTATTGGGACTTTTGTCACAAAGGGTGACCTATATAGCCGCGCCAAGCTCGCCGAATGAGCGCTTCGCCCGCGGTGATTTTGAGCAAGAGATTTGCCAAGAGATGTGCGATGAGCAGAGTTGATCGGGCGCTCCGCAGTCAGCCGCCGCCCCTAAACATCAAAGAGCCGCCGGCTGCATCGGCCAGCGGTTTCGGCATTGCCGCCGATCTCATCGCCGTGCTCGTCGCCGTGACGAATGGCGATCCGCGCGTCCTCACGCTGCAGGATGCGCGCGCGCTACCGTCGGGTCCCTTCGAGTTCGAACATCGCTCCTTGCAATTCGGCCTGCGCGCCTGGGTCGAGCGGCAGACGCATCACCCGCTCGGCTATGTCGAGCAGCTCTACACCTTTGCCGATCGCGATCGCGGGCTCGGCTCGGATCAACGCGTCATCTCGATCAGCTATCTGGGCCTCACCCATGAGCGGCCCGTCTCGGGGCCTTATGAGGCCGGCTGGCGCAGCTGGTACGATTATCTGCCCTGGGAAGACCGCCGCGTCGGCGTCCCGCCGATGATCGAAGCGGCTCTCATCCCTGCGCTGCGTGCTTTCGCCGAAACGGCGCCCGACGCGGCGACGAAACAGGACCGGCAGAACCGCATCGCCGTCACCTTCGGCCTCGACGGCCGGCCGTGGAACGAGGATCTCGTTCTGCAGCGCTACGAACTGCTCTATGAGGCGGCGCTCATCCCTGAATCGCGCCGCGACCGGCCGGACCTCGGATCGGCCCCCGTGCCGGGGCAAAGCATGATCCTCGATCACCGCCGCATTCTCGCGACAGGTATCGCCAGGCTCAGGGCGAAGATCAAATATCATCCGGTCGTCTTCGAATTAATGCCGGAAACCTTCACGCTCTTGCAGTTGCAGCGCTGCGTCGAGGCGCTCGCCGGCCGGCTGCTGCATAAGCAGAATTTCCGGCGCCTGATCGAGCAGCAGCAGCTCGTGGAAGAGACGGGCGAATTGAGCCAAGAGACGGGCGGGCGGCCGGCAAAACTCTTCCGCTTCCGCCGCGAGATTCAGACCGAGCGGGCGATCGTCGGAACAAAGCTCCCCATTTCGCGGTCTTGACAAAACTTATGCTCAACCCCAGCATATACTCTGTTAATGCTCAAATGGAGTATAAGCAGTGGCTCTTTCCGCTCTTTTGCCACGCAACGAGGCCTTAAGGCCCGCCGGGGAGGAACTCTTCGCCAAGGTCCGGAATCAGATTCCGGCCTTCGAATGGCCCGTCTTTGCCGCCGATATCGATGCGATCCTGACCCTCAAAGCCAAGCGCAATGCGGTGATCCTGGCGCATAATTATCAGACGCCGGAGATCTATCACTGCGTCGCCGATCTCGTCGGCGATTCGCTGGCGCTCGCCCGCGAGGCGACGAAGGTCCAGGCCGATGTCATCGTGCTGGCCGGCGTCCATTTCATGGCGGAAACGGCGAAGCTCCTCAATCCGGAGAAGAAGGTTCTCATCCCGGATATGGCGGCCGGCTGCTCGCTCGCGGATTCGATCACGCCGGAAGACGTCCGCGGCCTGCGGGCGCGCTATCCAGGCGTTCCGATCGTCACCTATGTGAATACGTCGGCGGCGGTGAAAGCCGAGTCCGACATCTGCTGCACTTCGGGCAATGCCAAGAAGGTGGTGGAATCGCTCGGCGTGCCGCGCGTCATTATGATTCCCGACGAATATCTCGCGCGCAATATTGCCGCCGAGACCGGCGTCGAGATCATCACCTGGGCCGGCCATTGCGAAGTGCATGAGCGCTTCGAGGCCGCCGACATCGCGGAACTGCGCGAAGCCCATCCCGGCGTCGTCGTGCTCGCCCACCCCGAATGCCCGCCGGACGTCGTGCAGGCGTCGGATTTCTCGGGCTCGACCGCGGCGATCGCCGATTATGTCGGCAAGAATCGGCCGCAGCGTCTCGCGCTTCTGACCGAATGCTCGATGAGCGACAATATCGCGCTTCAATATCCGGAGCTCGAATTCATTCGGCCCTGCAATCTCTGCCCGCATATGAAGCGGGTCACGCTGAAGAACATTCGTCGCTCGCTCGAAAACCTCACGCATGAGGTGACGATCGATCCGGCGATGGCCGACCGCGCCCGTCTCTCCGTCGAGCGCATGCTGGCGATCTGAACGCTGTCTTTCAATTTGGCGTAGCGATCATGGACATTCAGAGCATAGGGGGACGCCCGCTCATCATCGGCGGCGGCTTGGCCGGGCTGATGACGGCGCTCCAAATGGCGCCAGAACCTGTCGTGCTGTTGAGCAAGACGCCCCTCGGCATCGAGACATCGAGCGCACTGGCGCAAGGCGGCATAGCGGCGGCAGTCGGTCCGGATGACAATCCGGAGCTGCAGATCGCCGATACGCTTGCGGCCGGCGACGGCCTCTGCGACCGCGCCGCCGTCGAGCGCATCATCCGTGGCGGTCCGGCAGCGATCGAGGATCTCACCCGCTATGGCGTGCGCTTCGATCGCGATGCGCAAGGCAAGCTTTTGCTCGGACTTGAGGCCGCGCATAGCCGCAAGCGCATCGTTCATGCGGGCGGCGACGCGTCAGGCCGCGAGATCGTGCGCGCCCTCGTCGAAGCGGTGCGCGCGACGCCGTCCATCACTTTGATCGAAGGCCTCGCGGCGAAGCGCCTCATCGTCGAAGACGGCGCCGTGCGCGGCGTCCTCGCCAACGGACCCTGCGGTCCCGTGCTGCTGCCGACGAGCCGCGTCGTCATCGCGACGGGCGGTGTCGGCGGTCTCTATCAGCATGGCACCAATCCGGCCGGCTCCTTCGGCCAGGGCCTGGCGCTTGCGGCGCGCGCCGGCGCCAAACTCGCCGATGTCGAATTCGTGCAATTCCATCCGACCGCGCTCGATTCGACGGGCTTTCCGCTCAAACTCATCAGCGAGGCCGTGCGCGGCGAAGGCGCCGTGCTGATCGACGAAAAAGGCACGCGCTTCGTGACCGGCGTGCCCGGCGCCGAACTCGCACCGCGCGATGTCGTCGCGCGCGCCATCTGGCATCATCTGCAAGACGGCCATCACGTCTATCTCGATCCGCGCGGCATCAAGGGTCTCGACTTTGCCAAGCGCTTCCCGGCGATCACCGCTCTTTGCGCGACGGCTGGCGTCGACCCGACGCGCGAGCCCATCCCGATCCGGCCGGCGGCGCATTATCATATGGGCGGCATCATGGTCGATCTCGACGGCAAGACCTCGCTCGACGGACTTTGGGCTTGCGGCGAAGCGGCCTGCACAGGTCTGCATGGCGCCAACCGGCTTGCCAGCAATTCGCTGCTCGAAGCGGCGGTCTGCGGAAAATTCGTTGCCGAAAGTCTAAAAGCCACGCCCGCGCGCGAACATGCGCTCGGCGAAGTCGAAATCGGTGCGCCGACGCGCAGCGATCCGACGCCGGTGCGGCCGATCCTATCGCGCGCCGCCGGCGTGCTGCGCGAACGCGCAACGCTCGAATCCGCTGCGGCGGCCCTCTATCCCCTCGTCACCGAGAACGGGCCCGCGAGCGATGCCGCCCTCGTCGGCTTGATGATCGTCGTCGCCGCGCTCCGGCGCGAGGAAAGCCGTGGCGGCCATGCCCGCAGCGACTTCCCGCAGCATGACGATGCGCGCAGCTTCAAGCGCGACATCGATCTCGCCGAATGCATCGAGACGACCAGCGCGCTCGCGCAAGATCTCGTTGCTTAATCTGAAGGAGCTGCGATGAGCCGGCCGCCGCTGCCGCGGATCATGCTGGAGCCTTTGGTCCGCAATGCGCTGCTCGAAGATCTCGGCCGCGCCGGCGATCTGACGACGGATGCGATCGTGCCGGCAGAAACCAAGGCCGAAACGGTTCTCGTCGCGCGCCAGCCTGGCGTTATCGCGGGCCTCGATCTCGCCCGCCTCGCCTTCGAGCTGATCGATCCCGCGATCACGGTCACGATCGAAAAGCCAGATGGCAGCGCCGTCGCGCCGGGCGATCTCATTGCGACCGTTGCCGGTCCGGCGCGCGGCATTCTCACGGCGGAGCGTGTCGCGCTCAATTTTCTCGGCCATTTGAGCGGCGTCGCCAGCGCGACCAATTCCATCGTGCAATCGATCAATGGGACGAAAGCGCAGATCGTCTGCACCCGCAAGACGACGCCGGGCCTGCGTGCTGTCGAGAAATATGCCGTGCGCATGGGCGGCGGCGCCAATCACCGCTTCGGCCTCGACGATGCGGTGCTGATCAAGGACAATCACGTCGCGATTACCGGCGGCGTCGTAGAAGCGCTGAAGCGCGCCCGCGCCCACACCGGCCATCTCGTGAAGATCGAACTCGAAGTCGATTCGCTCGAACAGCTCGCGCAAGCGCTTGAAGTCGGCGTCGATGCGGTGCTTCTCGATAATATGACTCCGGCCATGCTTGCCGAAGCCGTCGCCATGGTGAAAGGCCGCGCGATCACCGAAGCCTCCGGGCGCGTCAACCCAGAGACAGCGCCCGCGATCGCCGCAAGCGGCGTCGATCTCATCTCGGTCGGCTGGCTGACGCACAGCGCCGCCGTCCTCGACATCGGCCTCGATTTTCGCGCCTAAGCGCGGTCTGCCGCCTCATCCAAAAGTCTGATGTGAGAAAAGCGGAGCCGCGACAATTTAGTGCTCGCCAAGCAATATACATTTTTATATATCTTTAATTGCTGCTCGATTGGAGCTGGTCTTTCGCACCCATCGTAGGGGGTAAACTCGGTGGATCACGACTTCGTCGGAAAGAATAGCTCTCGTTCAGCTGCACTCGGCGTCCTAGCTCCCCCGGTCATGCGGTCAATCCTTGCATGCCGCATGACCGGGCTTTTTTTCGCCGCGACAGCTCTCGGGTCGGGTCTCATCGCACTTCCCGCCTATGCCGATGATTTGCCGGGCCAGCCGACGCAATCGGCGCCGATGCCGACCTCGGCCTTGTATGATCTCTTCGCGCCCGCGCATTCGGACGGGCATGGCATGATGGGCGACCACGCCACCACGCCAGCCGGCGTCCTGAATGCCGGCATGATCGGCGCCGGCCACTTCATGTTCGCCTATACGCCGATGTTCATGCATATGGAGGACAACTACATCGGCTCCAGCGTCGTCTCAGCGGACACGATCGCGACGACCGCCAAGCTGCCCATGCCGATGACCATGATGGGTATGACGTTCAGCACCTATCGCATCGTGCCAACCAGCATGGATGTGCAGATGCATATGGTTCACGCCATGTATGGCGTGACGGACTGGCTGAACATCGGCGTCATGGGGTCTTACGTCGACAAGAGCATGACCATGCTCACCTACAAAGGTCCGACGGGAACCACTGTGCTTGGTTCGACGACCAATTCGAGTGACGGCTTCGGCGATACGACGGTGATGAGCCTCTGGCGCGTCTATCAGGACCCGATGAATCACGTTCAACTGCATCTCGGCCTTAGCCTGCCGTCAGGCTCGACGACCGAGACGATGACCATGCTGAGCCCGATGGGCACCACGATGACGATGCGGGCGAATTACGGCATGCAGCTCGGCACCGGCACGGTCGATGTGCTGCCGGGCGTCACCTATACGGGCCATAAGGACCAGTGGTCCTGGGGTGCTGCCTATCGCGCCCGGATCGCTCTAGCCAACAATGATGAAGGCTATCAATACGGACCGCGCCAGGAGATCACCGGCTGGGGCGGCTACACTTGGCTCCCCGGCGTGACGACGACGGCCCGTGTCGCCGGCCATATCGATGATCGCATCCATGGCGCCGATCCGTTGATCTCCGGCCTGATGCAGGGCAGCAATCCCTATTATTACGGCGGCCAGAGCATCGATATGTTCGGAGGTTTCGAACTATCGGGGATGCCCTATGGACTCGGCAATACGCGTCTCTCGCTCGAAGGCGGCGGACCCGTCTATCAGAATCTGAACGGCCCGCAATTGGGTCAGGCCTGGCAGATCAATGTGGCGCTGGCGGTCGGCTTCTGAGCCACACAAACGGCCTTTGCCACCTTTCAGCGATAAGCCATGGTCCATGGCGTGCTTAACGCGCCTGGACCCCACGTCGCTTGCGAGGACATCATGAGTTCCAAGGCTTTTCCGCGTCTCTCGCGGCGCGCGGCTGTGGCAGGACTGTCGGCCGGCGCGCTGATCCCCTTTGCGCGCGGGGCTGCGGCCAAGTCGATCGCCGATACGCAAATCATGGCGGCCCCGACGACGGCATCGATCGTGCTCGCCCGCATGCTGGACTCGGGCAGCCTCGCGCCGGTTCTGCCGGGCGCGAGTTTCCATCTCTGGCATGATCCGGATGAATTGCGCGCGGCAATCGTTTCCAAGCGCACGCGGCTCTTTTCGACACCGACGCCGGTTCCCGCCAATCTCGCCAACCGCGGCCTGCCGGTGAAGCTGCTCGCCGTTCTCGGCATGGGCCATCTTGCGGTGGTGTCGAGCGACGCCTCGATCACCAAATTCTCCGATCTCGCCGGCAAGCAGGTCCTCGGCTTCTTCAAGAACGACATGCCCGACCTCGTCTTCCGCGCCGTCGCACATCTCGAAGGCCTCGATCCGGACAAAGACATCAAGCTCACCTATGTCGGCTCGCCAATGGAGGCGGCGCAAATGCTCGCCGCTGGGCGCGTCGAGACGGCGATCCTGTCCGAGCCGCCGGCCACAATGGCGATCCTGATGGGCGAGCATCATTATGGCCGCATGCTCAAGCGCGTGATCCTTCTGCAGGATATCTGGATCAAGCATAAGGGCGGCCCGGGCATTCCCATGGTGGGGCTCGGCATTCACGCGAGCCTGCTCGATGAGGCGCCGGAACTGCTGCCCCTCTTGCGCAGCGGCCTGCCGCAGGCGAAAGATTGGGTCTATGCCCATCGGCAAGAGGCTGCAGCGCTTGCGGAAAAAGACATGAACTACCGACCGCCGATGTTCCTCGGCTCGCTCGATCATTCAGGGATTGAGATCCAATCCGCCAAAGCGGCGAAGTCGGCGCTTGAAGACTTCTTCAAGACGCTCATTTCGCTCTCGCCCGGCGCCTTGGACGGCCATTTGCCGGACGCAAGTTTCTATCTCGACCTATGAAGAAGACGAGCCGGCGCGCCGTCTTTGCAAGCCTCGGCCTTCTCGGTCTCGCCGCGCTTTGGCAATCGGTTTTCATGATCGGCGGACCTTTTGTCCTGCCGGCGCCGCTCGACGCAATCAATAAGGCCTGGGCGCTCATCCGCGACGGTTCCGCTCTTGAACCCGCCGCGACCACCACGCTGCATGTGCTTTGCGGCTTTACGATTGGTGCAGGCGCAGGCCTTTGTCTCGGCCTCATCGGTGGCGCGGTCGAAGATCTCGGCACGGCGCTCAATGCCATCTCGACGATCATACTCGGCGTTCCGCCGATCATCTGGATCGTGCTGGCGCTCTTCTGGTTCGGCCCACAAGGGATCGTGCCGACCTTCACCGTCGCGATCGGCATCGCGCCCATCGTCTTCGCCGCGGCTTTCACCGGCATGCGCAGCGCCCATCCGGAGTTCGACGAATTGGCCGCCGCCTTCGCCGCGCCATTGCGGCAAAGGCTATTCGAAATCCGCCTGCCGCAACTCTCCATCGCGCTCATTCCCGCGCTTGCCAGCGCATTGGGCTTTGCATGGAAAATGGCGCTGATGGCGGAAGTGCTCGATGCCGGCAGCGGCATCGGCGGAAAGATCGCGACAGCGCGCGCCAATCTCGACGTGACCGAGACCATGGCCTGGGTCGTCATCGCTCTTGCCCTGCTCCTCGTCACCGATCTCCTGCTCGCGCGCCTCGTCGCTTTTGGCGGCGATGCGGCGACACAGCCGATGTGAGGGGAGCATGCATCTCGCGCTCGACAGCGTCAGCCTCGGTTTCGGCGCGGCGCGCGTCCTCAATGCGATCGATCTTACCATCGACACCCCGGGGCTGACCGCGATCATGGGACCCTCCGGCGTCGGTAAGACGACGCTTCTACGCATCATCGCCGGGCTTTTAGAGCCGAGCACGGGCCAAAGATCCTGCGATGCGCGGATCGCGACGATCTTTCAGGATTCACGCCTTTTGCCTTGGCAGTCGGCGCTCGACAATGCCGGATTCGGCCTGCGTGCCGGCGGCATCTCGAAACAGGCGGCGCGGCCGCAGGCGCGCGCGATGCTGGAGCGGCTCGGCATTTTCGAAAAAGATCAGCTCAAGCGCCCGCACGCGCTCTCGGGCGGCATGCGCCGCAGGGTCGCGATCGCAAGGGCACTCGCCATCGCGCCGGATCTCTTCCTGATGGACGAGCCCTTCACCGGCCTCGACATGGCGCTGAAGGCCGATCTGCAAAATCTCACCCGCGCCATCGTCGACGAGCGCCGCATGGCCGCCATCCTCGTCACCCATGACCCGATCGAGGCCGTGACGCTGGCCGACCGGCTGATCGTGCTCGGCGGCCGGCCAGCGCAAAAAACCGCCGATCTCACCC
>JBKQRA010000196.1:0-24774 GCA_052144065.1 Methylovirgula sp.
ACGCTGCTGCTCGATGACTGGGGCTGCCGCTGTTTTTCGGGCGATGATCTGGCAACCGTCAGCGCGGAGCTCGATCGGCAGACTGCCGTGCCGGACGTCATCATCGCCGATTATCATCTCGATGTCGGCAATGGGCTGCGGGTCATCACGATGCTGCGCGAAAAATATGGTCGGCAGATCCCGGCGATATTGGTGACGGCCGACCGCAGCCGGGTCCTTATCGAGGAAGCGGCCGAACTCGACGTCCGGCTGCTCAACAAGCCGCTGAAGCCTGCGGCACTGCGCGCCGTGCTGTCGCAATGGCATGCGTTTGAAGGCGTCGCTGGCTAGACGTCGGTCCAGAAGCGATAGAAATGATTGAGTGGACCCGCGCTCTTGCCGACATTGAGATCGTCGGCGGCCTCGAGCGCGCCTTGCAGGTAGAATTTCGCCGCCGCGATCGCAGAATCGAGCGCCTGGCCCCGCGCCAGATAGGCGGCGATGGCAGAGGCAAGCGTGCAGCCTGTCCCATGTGTGTTCTTCGTCGCAACGCGCGGCAGCGCAAAATTCTGATAATCCGTGCCGTCGAAGAAGACGTCATCGCAGCTTTCAGCCTCGCGATGCCCCCCTTTGACGAGTACCGCGGCAAAGCCGCACTGATGCAAGTTTTTCGCGACCCGCTGCATATCGGCGATGCCTTCCGGCACATCGCATTTGGCGAGCGCAGCGGCTTCGCTGAGATTGGGTGTGATCAGCGTGACGTGGGGCGCAAGATAGGTCACGATCGCTTCCGCCAAGCCGGCACCGGCGAGCCCCGCGCCGCTTGTTGCGGCAAGAACGGGATCGAGCACGACGTTTGCCGGCCCATAGCGGCCGAGCCGGTCGCCGACGATTTGCGCGATCTCAGGCGAGGCGAGCATGCCGATCTTCACGGCCTTGATCGTGCTGTCGGCAAAGAGCGCATCGATCTGCTCCGCCACGAAACCCGCGGGGATTGTCGAGACGGCATAGACCCCTTGCGTGTTCTGCACCGTCAAAGCAGTGATGACGGAAAAGCCGTGGCAGCGCAAAGCCGCGAACGTCTTGAGATCGGCCTGAATCCCCGCACCCGCGGAAGGGTCGGAGCCGGCGATCGACAAGACGTTTGGAATGTTGTCAGGAGCGGCCATGATGCGCCCGACATAGGCTCGATATGTCCGGCGGTAAAGGCTGAGGGCGACAGAAGCGCTAAGGGTTGCCACCCGGGCGCACAGGCTCGATGCGCATATTGGTGCGCCCGCAGGGCGAAGGGCCGGCGACGGCAGCGGAGAAGTCGCCTGTGCCGAAGCGCAGCAAAGGATAATCCGCATTGAGCCTTGTCACGACGACTTCGCCCATCTGCCCGGGGGGCACAGGCTCATCCGTGCCGGGACGAACGATTTCGACGATCAGCCCTTCATTCACGACGAGCGCGTCATGCGGCTCGGTTTCATAAGCGACGACGCCGAGATCGGGGGGCGCATAGGCGGCATAAGAGGCGATACCCTGTTTAGTGAAAGCCGTGCGCATCTCGGACGACGTCAAAGTCGCACCGACGAAGGCGGATTTCAGTGTCTCGAGGCGATTGCGATTCTTGCCGCTCTTCTCGATCAGCAGCTTTAAAAAATCGGCAGGCCCGCAATAGGCGCTCGGCTCATAATGCGAGACGGCCGCCATGGTCGTATCGACATCGCCATTGCCCGCCGGGATCACCGGACAGCCGAGCGCCCGCAAGCCGCAGTCGAGCATGTGGCCGTCGGCGACGAAATGATAGGGGAAGCAGTTGAGCACGATATCGCCGCGGCGGATGCCCGCCGCGAACAGAGCCCGCGCCGAATTCCACCAATCCTTCGCATGTCCTTCCGGCTGGAAGGTCGCGCCGGGTGACATCAAAAGATGCTGAAGCGCGCCGGGACGCGTCGCGCAAGCACCGCCGAAAGGTGGCGTCTCCTCCTGCCGCGCCACGAGATCGGCTTTGCGCAAGACGGGAATTCGCGCGAGATCGCTACGCGTCTTGAGCGAGTCGATCTCAATGCCTTTGAGCTGCGCACGCAGCGCGGAGGCGCGGGATTTCGCTACGTTAAGGATGCCGCGGAGATCGCGCAGCAATGCCGCATCGCGCGATCGAGGGGCTCGTCTCTCATACCGGTCGTAAAAATCGGCCATAGAAATTGCAGACGCCACGCACGAGGCAGAATGGAGAGAATTTAGCGCAATTCACGAAGGCATCGAAGGGAAATCCGGCGGGGCGTGCGCATCACGCGCGTTGCAGCAATCAGCCGTATCGAATGGAACGCATCAACAGCAAAGGGATACATCGGCCGATCCGCTTTCAACTTTACCCTGACCATGGGCACCACCATCGCGGCAGCTTTTCTAATCGTCAATAGGAGCAACACGATTTGAGCGATGTCGCGTGCGAGTGCACATCGCGTTCGGCCCCCATGGGTAAAATAGTCTTCTGGGGGTGCGCCAAATAGTCGATAATATTGAATAAACGTCTTTCAATCCACGCGTTACCCACGCCGTCTCAGGCGCGTGCGATCGGCACGTCAGGCGAAGCTGGCGAAAACTTTCTCAAAATTTTGTGACGATAGCGGATTGGCAGTCCGAGCAGATGGATGAGTCCGCCGCCGATGAAAAAGCCGATCACCCCGGCGATGAAACCTTCGCCCGTCGTCGGCACTGCCGGCTGATATGTCTGATAGGCACGCGCCGCGATCGCCGGATCGAAGGTCGTCGCCAACATCCACCATTTCTCCGGCAAGTTCTTATCGCTGAACGCGGCATCCGCTTCCTTGAGCCGGTGCAGGCGGTCCACCGCGTGCTGCATCGCGACACCGCGCTCTTGCGCGAGCCGATCGGGATTCGCCTCCAGACGGGCGATTCCAGCGGCTTCGGTCAAGCCTTGCGCGGCGATCTCGGTATCGAATTGCTGGACGATCGCCGCGAGTTCATCGATCGCGCCTTCGAGCCTTTGCCGATATTGCTGCCAATATTCGGGCATTTGCGTCGTCATGAGGCCGGAAAGGGCGGCGAAGAAGAGCGCTATTCGGCGAATGATCATGGGATCCCCAGAAGTCTCGCCCGCAAAAAGCTGCGCCGCACAGGTGCCGGCCGCCGTCCCGCTGAAAATCAGCATCAATTCGGACGTCCTGCCAAGCTGTTTCGCAACCGATCAGACCGGCATAGTAAGAATGCCGGCCTTCCCCTCAGTGGTTCCAAACAAAAGCCGCGTGCCGGCGTCGTCCCATGCCAGCGCCGAAACTGGATCTTGTTCCTCGTCTCGCGGCCGGCGCACCAAAATTTCGGCGCCATCGGCCAGGCGGCAGAGCAAAATCCAGCCATCGTCATAGCCAATCGCCAGAACCGGCGCCTTCGGATGAAAGGCGACACGCGAGACCTTCGCTTGCCGGACGCCGCATTCGCGCGGCGCCTTATTCATCGGCCCGTCCTTATCCTTGAATGGCCAGACAACGCAGGCATCCGCGCCAGAGGTTGCAAGCCAATGGCCATCGGCCGACCAGGAGAGCGAGCGCGTCTTGGCCGGATAGCCGCTCATCCGCATGTCGCGCTTATCGGTGAGCCGCCAGCCGTGCAGCGCATTCTCCTGCATCGAGGTGACAAGGAAGCGACCATCGGGTGAGAACGTCGCATCGAGATGCGCGCCTTTCCATTCGAGCGTTTCGACCGACGCCGCCGTATTGGGGAACCACAGCGTCGCACCATTGTAATGGGCGATCGCCAGCCGATAGCCCTTCGGCGCATAAGCGAGACCGCGGACCGACGACGGCGCGGTGAAAGACTTCACAATGCCTTTGGGATCGCGGGTGCGAACCTGGCGTCCGGTCGACCAGGCAATCGAGAAATCGTCGCGGCTTGCAAGCGAGTCGATCCACTTGCCTTTTTCATCGGCAATCTCGTCGCGCTGTCCGGCGGCATCGATCGCATAGACGCGGCCATCGCCGCCGCCGGTGACGAGCTTTTGCCCAGCGCGGATCGCGACCAGAATGGCGCCATCCTCGTGCACGGTCACACGGCGGTCGCTCTGTCCCTCTATGAGGACCACCGTCCCGTCGCCCAGCGCCAAGACTGGCGTCGCGCCGAGAAAGGCCGCCGCGGTCACATGCGCGCCAGCCTCGATCGGCCACACGGCCTCGGTCAATGAAGTTGCGGGATCAGCCATCGTCATGTGGAACGCACGTCGAGCTCCGGCATCGCCCGAATGGCGCGCCCGGACTTTACTTTGAACACGCCGGATGTTTCCGATGTGTGACAGTCGCGAGACAAATTACGGGCCACTGTCGGCGTTCTCCCAGCAAAACTAGGCCGCGCAGGCCAGAAACCCTTGGCGAATCTCGTCTTCCTTCAAATGCCGCCCGATGAAGACGAGGCGACTCTGACGCTTTTCGTCGGGCTTCCAATCGCGCTGAAGATTGCCGTCCAGGATCATATGGACGCCCTGGAAGACGAATCGCTTGGGTTCGTTCTTGAAGGCGAGGATGCCTTTCGAGCGCAGGATCGACGAGCCTTCCTTCTGCACATATTCGTTGAGCCAGCCGAGAAACCTCTCCGGATCGACATCGCCCTCGATCGAAACGGCGACCGATTGCATGTCCTCATCATGATAATGTTTGAGGCCGTGGCCGGCATGCTCATGATGCTCGTGGCCGTGATCATGATGGTCGTGATCATGGTCATGATGATCTTGGTGCCCATGATCATGCCCATGATCGTGATGATCGTGTCCATGGTCATGCCCGTGATCGTGATGATCGTGCTCGTCTGCGACGCTCAAAAACTCCGGCTCGATTTCGAGAATACGGTCGAGATCGAAAGCGTTGCGGCCGAGCACCGCATCGAGCGGCACGGCGCAATGATTGGTGTGATGCAGTTTTGCATAAGGGTTGATGGCGCGGATGCGCGCCTCGACCTCGTCGAGCTCATCCTTGCTCACGAGATCGGTCTTGTTGAGCAAGATGACATCGGCGAAGGCGACCTGGTTCTTGGCTTCGGGCGCATCCTTCAGCCGCTCGGACAGCCATTTCGCATCGGCGACCGTCACGACCGCATCGAGCCTCGCCGCCGCCTGCACATCGGCATCGACGAAGAAGGTCTGCGCCACCGGCGCCGGATCGGCGAGGCCGGTCGTTTCGACGATGATCGCGTCGAACTTGCCCTTGCGCTTCATCAGACCTTCGATGATGCGGATCAGATCGCCGCGCACCGTGCAGCAGATGCAGCCATTGTTCATCTCGAAGATTTCTTCGTCGGCGCCGACGACGAGATCATTGTCGATGCCGATCTCGCCGAATTCATTGACGATGACAGCGAATTTCCGCCCATGCGGCTCGCTCAAAATACGGTTCAGCAGCGTCGTCTTGCCGGCGCCGAGATAGCCGGTCAGCACGGTGACGGGGATTTTTTCGGCCATTCCAAACTCCGATTTCAGGCTCCGGCGATAGCATCTGCGGCTTGACGGGCAAAGACGGCAATTTTTCGAAGCGCCGGCGGCCACGCCGACCGGCGTCAAATCGCTCTTCGATATCGCAGGAGAAGCTCAACGAGCTATATCGTATGGGCGCGACGCAATATAAAGGCCAGCCGGCTGGCCCACGCCTCTCTAGGAGACGAAGCGCCGCATAGAGGCAGTCCGCGCGATGAGGAGGCTCAGGAGATAGGCCGCGACGCTGAGCGCGGTGATCCAGAAGCTTGCCGGCCAGTCCGTGTAGAAGGCGAGTGCGATGCCAAGCCAGGCCTCAGCAAGCGCCAGCAGCGCCGCGAGGAGAACGCCCCATGCGACGCTCTGTGTCAGCCGTTGCGCCGCAGCGGCCGGTCCGACCATCAAGGCGAAGACCAAAAGGATGCCGACGATCTGCGCGCATTCGGCCGTCGCCAGAGCGACGACGACGAGAAACAAAACGTTGTAGAGCCGCAGGGAGACGCCTTTGGCTTCGGCAAGCTCCGGCTGCAGACTGGCAAAGAGCAGCGGCCGCGAGATCACGGCGAGCAGCGCCAAAGTCGCCGTGGCGAGCGCCAGCAGCGTCCAGGCCGTGCCTCTATCGACCGCCAGTACGTTACCGAACAACAGCGTCGTCGCCTGCGTCGCAAAGGCGGTGTAGAAATGTAAAAACAACAAGCCGAGCGCCAGCGCGAAAGCGAGCACGAGGCCGATCGCGACATCGCGCTCGGCGAGTTTCTCACCCATGAACCCCATACCGATGCCTGCCGCGACCGTCATCAGCACAAGGCCCCAGAGCGGCGAGACGCCGATGAGCACCGCGCCCGTCGCCCCCGTGAAGCCGACATGGGCCAACGCATGGCCGGCGAAAGTCTGGCCGCGCAGGACAAGGAAATAGCCGACGACGCCCGCCAGCACGGCAACGATGGTTGCCGCGGCGAAGGCATTGCGCATGAAATCATAGCTAAAGATGGTCTGCATGGCTGTGATGCGTTTCATGCCCATGGTCGGGACCATGATCATGCGCGTGGCCGTGCCCATCATCGTGATCGTGCCGATGCGCCTCATGCTCCATGTCGTGACCGCCCGACATCACGAAGATGCGGCCCTTGAGGCGCACGACTTCGATATCGGCGCTATAGAGACGCGAGAGAATGGGGCCGGTGATCACCTCATCGACCGTGCCGAGCGCCGCCTGACCGCTGCCGAGATAAAGCACCTTGTCGATCGCTTCGAGCAGCGGATTGAGTTCATGCGCACTGAAGAGAATGGTGATGCCGAGATCGCGCTGCAGCGATTTGACAAGCGCGACGACCTCCTGCTGCCGGTGTGGATCGAGGCTGATCAACGGCTCATCGAGCAGCAACAAACGCGGCGCACCGATCAAAGCCTGCGCAAGCAGCAGGCGCTGGCGCTCGCCGCCGGACATCTCGCCAAGCGGACGGCGGGCAAGGTCGCGCGCGCCCACAAGATCGAGCGCCCGTTCAATGTCGGCACGCTCCGCCTTGCCGGTGACCGGGAGGCCGAGGCAATGGCCCTTCGCCGTCACCGCGACGAAATCCCAGCCACTGAGATGCAGCCCTTGGGTAGCGCCATGGAGCTGCGGAATATAGCCGATCATCGGATTGCCGCGCGTCGCCGGCCGGCCGAGCACGCGCAAGCTGCCGGATGCCGGTGCGACGAGGCCGAGGATCGCCCGCATCAGCGTCGTCTTGCCAGCGCCATTTGGGCCGAGCACGCCGATGAATTGGCCTGCGGGGATATTGAGACTGATATGGGTGAGTACCGTCCGGCCGCCGAGGCTCAACCGCAGATCATCCAGCTCGATGGCGTTCTCACCGCTATCCATAAAGGCGCGCAAGCTTTCTGTTCTTGACGGCAAGGATCACTTCGGCAGCGCCCGATCGACGGCATCGAGCTCATCCTTCAGCCAGCCTTGATAGGTCACGCCCGGCGGTTCCGTCTCGGTAACGGCGACGATCGGAATATGCGACTCTTCCGCAATTTTCCGCATGCGCTCGGCGATCGGGTCGGACGCTTGGCCGTTATAGACGAGGAGCCTGACCCGCTTTGTCTTCAGATCCGTCTCGAAAGCGGCCACATCTGAAGCAGATGGCTCGGTATTGTTCATCACGGCAAGCTGAAATTTCTGGTTGAGGCTCTCCATGCCAAGCGCTGCGAGCATATAGCCGAAGACAGGCTCAGTCGCCGTAACCTTGGCGCCGGCAAGCCGCGCATGCAAGGCGGCGATCTCCGCTTTGATGGGCTTGAGAGATTGCTGGAACCGCATGAGGCCGCTTTGATAGTCGCTCTTGTGGGTCGGGTCGGCGCTGCCAAGCTCGTCAGCGAGTGTTTTGGCATAGGCCTCGATTGCGGCAAGATCATACCAAATGTGCGGATTATCCCCTACCTTCTTGCCGATAAGATCGGCGACGACGATCGATTTGCGATCGGTGCTTTTCGCTGCCACAAGCAGCTTCTCCATCCAGGGATCGTAATCAATCCCGCTGGAGACCACGATCCTCGCGCTCGAGATCGCGCGCGCCGTCGACGCGCTGGCCTCGAAAAGATGCGGATCCTGATCCGGATTGGACAGAATGCTGATCACTTTCACGTTAGCGCCGCCGATCTGCTGCGCGACGTCGCCGTAGAAATTTTCTGCCGCGACGATGGTGATCGGCTCGGCTTCCGCCCTCGCGAAAGAGAGCCCGACGAGTGCGGCGACCGTGCAGAACAAAAGGGCGGGTTTCATAAGATCCTGTCCATCAGTGGTAACAACATGAATGTTATAATATTACATATCTCGCCGCAAGCGACATTATTCCGGCTTTTTCTCGCCAGCATTTTTGGCTATCAGCGCGACGATGAAACCTGCCCGGCAACTTCCCCTTCTCATCGCGCTTGTGGCCTTTGCGCTGATTGGCGTCGGAGCCGCAGTCTTTCTATCCCGATCCGACCGGCCTGCGACCGGGCAAGCGCTTGTCGGCGGCCCCTTCACCATGACAAGCGATGACGGGCGCACCGTCACCGATGCCGATTTCAAAGGGCATCCCTTCCTCGTCTTCTTCGGCTATACGCACTGTCCCGATGTCTGCCCGACCACGCTCTTTCAGCTGGCCCAGGTCATGAAGGCGCTCGGTCCCGACACGCAGATCAAAGTGCTCTTCGTGACGGTCGATCCCGCCCGCGACACGCCGAAGGTAATGAAGGACTATGTTTCAAGCTTCGACCCACATATCATCGGTCTCACGGGCACCGAGGCGCAGACCAGAGAGATCGAGCGCGCCTATCGCGTCTATGCGAAAAAGGTCGACGGCAAGGGTAGCGACTATACGATGGACCATACGGCCATCGTCTATCTGATGGATAAGGAGGGCCATTTCGTTTCGGCCCTCAATCTCGACCGGCCCGCGAAGGTGGCCGCGGACGAAGTCGAAAAATATCTCTGAGCCGCGCCAGCCGGCCGCTCAATAAAATCCGATCGGAAAATATTTGAGATAGAGATCGGTATAAGTGCCCTTCTGCGCGAGGACGGCGAGGGCATAATCGAGAGCGCGGCGGAGTTGGCCATTGCCTTTCTTCACGGCGAAGCCGACGCCTTCGCCGAAGAAGCGGCTCTCCGTATAGGGGCCGCCGCGAAAGGCGCAGCAATTCTGCGAGTCCGTGCCGGCGAGCCAGAAGCTCGAACTGATCGCATCGTCAAAAAACGCATCGATCTCGGCCTTGCGCAAGGCTTCGCGCAACGCTTTGCGATCGGGAAACGCCTTGCGCTGCGCCTTTGGAAAGAAGGTCGCGACATAGGCCTCATGCGCCGTCCTGGCGATGACGCCGACGCGCTTGCCCGCAAGGCCTTCTGGTGTCGTATCGAGCGCGCTCTTCGCCTGCGTCACGAAGCGGCCGGGCGTTGCATAATAGGGCGCCGTGAAATCGAATTTCTCCCGGCTTTGCGCGTCGATGCGCAGCGAGGCCAGGAGGGCATCCGCCTCATTATTGTCGATCGCGGCGGCGAGCAGATCGAAGCGGCGCGCCTGAATGGTGCAGGCAACCTTCAGCTCCTCGCAGACGGCGCGCGCGAGATCGATATCGAAACCGGCGAGTGATCCGTCCGGCATGGCGAAATGGAACGGCGGATAATCATCCTCCGTCACGAAGCGGATTCGCGTCAGCCCATCCATGTCGGGCTTGGTCAGGCGATGCTGCGGATCGAAATAATTCGGGACGAAGACGGCCTTGCGCTCTTCGCCATGCAGGGCTTTGGGCAGAGCCAGCGGCAGCAGGAGGAGGAGCGCCAGAAAAACCGAGTGCAGCCGCCGCATTGCATTTCCCGAATTGTCACGCCGAAGATTAACGCCTAATCTTTGCACCGCCGGTCGATTGCACCGGCTGGTTGCGTCCGTCCTCTGCGTATCTGCCATGTATGATCGTGATGATCCGGCTCACTCTCGGGTCGGCGGCGCGATTGTAGCGCGTCCCGGCCCCAGCGCGAATAGGCAACATGCCCGCGGCGGTGACCGCGAGCCTGTGGCGCCATCGCGCGGCAAACGCGGGTCGCATCCGGCGCCACGGCCCGCGCGTCGGACGGCCCAAACAGCCCAAGGCTGGCCTCCGGACATCGCCTTTCTCGTCCATTATGGCGTAGCGCCCGCCGCGCTCAGCGCCGCTGTCACTGACGCGGAGCGCGCCGGCGTCACCGCGCAAGCCGCGCTCCTTGCCGCCGGAACCGTGCCTGAAGACCATTACTACCGGGCGCTTGCCCGGCATTTGCGTCTGCCCTTTATCGACGGCGATGTCCTGCCGGGGCGCGGCGCGCGCTATCCGCAGAGCCTTCGCGCCGGCCTCGCGCCACTTGCCGCGACAGAAGACCATGCCTTTCTGGTGGCGCCGCGCGGCATTGCCATCAGCCAGCTGATCCTCACCGCCTATCGCGGTGAACTCGACGACCGCCTCGCGCTCACCACGCCGACGCATTTCGCTAAGGTGATGGGCGATCGCTTTCGCGAGGAGATCCTTCACGATGCAAGCTTCGCGCTCGCTGACCGCGATTCAAGCCTTTCGGCAAAAAGCAAAGCGCAACATCTGCCGCGTTTCGCTGCCGCCGGCATTGCAGCTTTGGCGCTCGTTTCAATACTGACGCTCGCGGGTTCGCGGGCACTGAGCGGTGTTATTTTGGGCGTCGCTTTGCTGGCGGTCGCGATTCTCCGCCTCCTCATCACCGCCGCATCGATCGAGGCACGGCCGCAACGAAACCCGCCACTCGCCGATCGCGAATTGCCGCTCTACTCAATTGTCGTCGCGCTCTATCGCGAGGCGCGCATGGTGCCGCAGCTTGCCGCCGCCCTCGAAGCCATCGACTATCCGCGCGCCAAACTCGAGATCAAATTCGTCGTCGAGGAAGACGACGCGGAAACCTTGCGCGCGCTGCGCAAAACGATCCGGCAGCCGGGCTGCGAGATCATCATCGCGCCGGACGGCGCGCCGCGCACCAAGCCGCGCGCCCTCAATGTCGCTTTGCCCGTGCTGCGCGGTGCGTGCGTGACCGTCTTCGATGCTGAAGACATTCCGGAGCCTACCCAATTGCGTCGAACGGCGGAACGCTTTGCCGGCGCGCCTGAGCAACTCGCCTGCCTCCAAGCGCGCCTTGCGATCAACAATTCGCAGAGCGGCTGGCTGCCGGCCGGTATTATGGCGCAAACGCCACCGCCTCGGAGCCGCCTAAGTGAGGGCGGCGGCGCGGTGCGCGCTATTAATTTGCTTCGCCATCCCCAACAGCGTTTTGGCTGACATCAATGTCAGCGGCCCTCAGCACTTCGAACGGGCTCAACTCCAAACGTCCGCGATCCTTACCTGTAATATCATAGATAAATCCCGTCCAATGCGTCGATCCATCAGCAATTCTATAAATGACGCATCCGATTGCTACAGGATCAATATAGCCGCCGCTGCCAAATTTAGAATTAAGCGAATAAATCTTTGCGAATTCGTTCCCGTCACCTTCGACAATAACAGTAATATCTTGTTGGTGCCCTGGTCCGATGGTCCGCTGAAAAACATAGCCACCGTTGAAAAACGGTTCCAATTTGGTGATTTTAATTTTCGCTACTTTATTGCAGTAGTTTCGTTGAATCTTGATGAGATCAATGCCTGTACGCGTTGGAATAATAAGCGATCGTCCTATAACATCTTGGGCCGGGCTTTCGCCAGTAACGGCGATATTGATCGAGATAGGGATAACTGGCTCAAACCCATCCAGACCACCGAAAACAAAATCACCGTGTCCCTTCAAACCTTCATTTGTAATCCAAGCGCGTCTTTCGACCCGCATTACATCCCATTGGCCCTGCATGACAATTATTTGCCTGGCAGCCGTGTCAGCTTGTTTTTGAGCGGCTTCGGCGAGCGCGTGAGTATCGCTAGAGCCGGAATGTATTTCCCACCATTGGAGCGCACTGACTACCGCGCTGATTATGGCAATGACGACAAGAGCTACAGTGAAATTTCGGAGACTAATGGTAGCCCTATGGAGACCTACCGTCGCATCGGTCATTCGGCGCTCGTTAAGAGTGTGCTCGCTTTTGTCTTGTTCGTCGTTGGTTACGCCTCTTTGCAGTATGCTGGCATCATGAGCTTTGAGGGTCGCGATACCGTCCGCGACCGCTGGATCATCGGCGGTTTTTTTGCGATTGCCGTCTGCACTATCGGCAGTTCTATTTTGCTTGTTGCGTATACGTTTTAGGGCCGCTGCTAAATATCTTCGAGATGAAAACTTTCGCATCCGATTGCTGCCAATGCCGCTAAGAAAAAAGCGGCTGGCACTGTAGCTCTTGCGAGCTTGTTCGCAATGCTCGCCTTCGTTTCATTGAAGCCATGCGCCTTGAGGCGTTTCGCTAGTTCCTCGTAGGTCACGTCAGCGCGTTTCAGCTCGGCCTTCAAATGCCGGGCGGCTCTTTCGGCCCATTCTTGTTCTGTCTTGGCAAAAACCACCTTATGACCCTCAGATTCGGATATTTGTTATCATATCCGGTATTTTCGTATTGACAATGATATTACATATGGCATCATGTTCTCATATTCGAGAACATACAGATGTCGCAGCACTTCCTCCTCACCCGGCAAGCCAAGACCCTGAGCCTCGCTCAGGTTCTCCGCATGTCGGACGCGGAAGCCGAGGCGGCATTCGCCAAGGTCCGCTGGCCAGAGACTGAGGGCAAGCCCGTTTGCCCCGCATGTGGCGGTCTTGATGCTTACGATTGCCGCCGTCCGAACGGCGCACCGCGCTTTCGTTGTCGCGCCTGCCGCAAAGATTTCTCGATCACATCAGGGACGCTCTTTGCGAGCCATAAGCTGCCCTTGCGCGGCTATCTCGCGGCCATCGCGATCTTCTGCAATGAGGTGAAGGGCAAGAGCGCCTTGGCCTTCTCTCGCGATCTGGGCGTGACCTACAAGGCCGCTTTCGTTTTAGCCCATAAATTCCGCGAAGCGATGGCCGAAGAAATGAAAGGCCGTGTTGTCGGCGGCGACGGCAAGATTGTTGAGACTGACGGCGCATACTTTGGCGGCTATGTGAAGCCTGCCAATATCAAAGAAGATCGCCGCGACCGCCGCTATGCGATCAACCAAAACGGCAAGCGCAAGTGCGTCGTCATCGTTCGCGAGCGCAATGGCCATTCGGTTCCGGCAGTGTTTCGCACGGAAGGTCAGGCGCTTTCCTTCATAAAAGCGCGCGTCGCTAAGGGAACGCTTCTCAATGCCGACGAAGCGCCGTCATGGGATAGCTTGCATGCGCACTTCGAAATGAAGCGCATCAACCATCAGGAAGCCTATTCACTCGACGGCGCATGCACGAATTGGGCAGAGGAATATTTCAGCCGTTTGCGCCGCGCGGAAGCTGGCCATCACCACCACATCGCGGGCGACTATCTGCTTCGCTACGCCCAAGAGGCGAGCTGGCGCGAGGATCATCGCCGCATGTCAAACGGCGATCAAACGTTCCGCGTCGCCGGTCTGGCGCTGCACAAGAAAACCAGTCCGGATTTCGTCGGGTACTGGCAGCGAGCCAAATCACTATAGATTGGACAACGGAACGAAAATTGCCGAGAATCATTTGGCAAAGGGAGGATTCTCCAATGTCAAATAATATCGCACGCCGTGTTCAGGGTGATTTACCACCACAGCAATATGAGATTGAAATTGCTGAACGCAACGACGCGCCAGGTGCGTGGTCTGTTGAAGCAATTGACGAAGATGGCGGTATTGAGCAAGCGATTTTCGCGGGCCCGAAGGCCCGCGAACGAGCTGAAGCCTATCGCGCTTTTCAATATGGCGCGCAGGCTTAAACGAACACTTCATACTCAATTTGCTTTACGCAACTTTGCGGGCGTAAGTGACTGTTGTCAGTATGCCAAGCGCCTTGCTGGACGCGCAGATTGACGACTTCTTGAAGCCGTAAGCATCGCCATTCGCCAAGCGGCGGAAGGCCCGACGAACTCGTTCCTCCAAACTGATAAATGAGTGCCATTTCCTCTCCGCGAAGGCCAAGTCCGACTACATGCGGACAGGCTTCGCGGCGATGACCGTGATAATCACACATAATTTGTTGCCGTGTTTTCGCGGCATCTAAGACAAGCTGATAGGTAGGGCTACGCATAGCCATCTCCTTTTCAAAGGAGAAGCCCAGCAGTTGACTTAAAGAGGCTAATGGCCCAAGTTGAGCGCGCGTTTCACCGCTCCCGCGTCGGGCTCCAAATCCCGCGGGATACAAAGGCCGAGGTTGCCCCCTCGGCCTTTGTTTTAAGTCTGATTCGACTCTATCGTGGCTGGCCTGAGAGTCAATATCGCGATTCTTTTCAACTGCTTGGCACTATATCTTGTGTATTTTTCGAAAAATTTCTTCGATTTACCCCGGATATTTTGTGGCATCTGCACTTAGATTTTCAACGCCCATTTCGCCGTCTCCCGATTACCTGTCTTCGTCACCCAGCCGCGATCTCGGATCAGATAGTTCAGGTTCGAACGCACGGTGTTTGTAAGGCCGGCCTCGGCCTCTGGAGCATGCCCTAGCTGCTTTACCACGTCCGCAGTGATCTCCGCCGTTGTAAGCGGCTTTGCGGCCTTCCTGAGCGCTGTCAGAATGAGCCGGTTCAACTCACCGGCCTTGAAGAGCTTCGTGCGCTTGAAAGGCCGCTTGTGCGGAATCTTCGAAGGGTCGTCTTCGGTAAAGAGCGCGAGCGTTCCGTCCACATTGGCCAGCAACTCGCGAAGATAGCGGAGCTGGCGTTCAAGGGTGACGATCTCTCCGGCTACCGTCGCGCGACGTTCCTTCAAAGCCGCAAGCGCGTATTGGTTTGATTTTCTGTAGTGCGTGTTCATGCCCTAGAATTTAGGTGGGCATGGGATTCAATTCTTGTGGCGTTTGCGCCATAATACCGCTGCCGGCGCTCTTCGCCATCGAATATGCGGCGCTGTTCGACGTGATCAATCCGGGCCTGTCGGACCTATGCCTGCCGTTTCCCCTCGGCGGGAGCTCCAATCATTTCCGCACGGACGCCCTGCGTGCGGTGAGCGGCTGGGACGCCTGGAACGTCACCGAAGACGCCGACATCGGTTTCCGGCTGGCGCGCTTCGGCTATCGCGCCGAGACCATCGAAGCGACGACACAAGAAGAAGCGCCCGCCGACATCAGCGCCTTCATGGGTCAGAGACGGCGCTGGTGCAAAGGCTGGTATCAGACCCTCATCACCCTCTGCCGGCAGCCGCGCCGGCTGTTGTGCGAGGTCGGCGGCTTGCGCGCGACGATCATGGTGCTGATCCTCCTCTCGAGCGTGCTGGCGCCGCTGGGGGCCCCGCTCGGCATCATCCTCGTCCTTCGCACCCTCGTTCAAGGCGGACCGTTTTGGCCCTCGACAGGGTTCGAGGCATTTATGGCAACGCTCGCCGCCGCTGTGCTTTTCGGCGGCTTCGGCGCGATCCTCTGGCCGGCGCTTCTCGGGATGAAACGGCGCGGCCTGCTCCGGCTTTGGCCATCTCTCCTGCTGCTGCCCGCCTATTATGCGCTGATTTCGCTTGCCGCCTGGACGAGCCTCTATGATCTGCTGGTGCGGCCCTATCATTGGTGCAAAACGGAACATGGCCTCGCCAAGCCGGCGCGGCGCGGGACGAAGCGCGAAATCCCGACCTTCCGGCCAGCCCTGGGCCTTTTCAGGAGCCGTATCGGCCTGCGTCCCGCCAACCGCTTCTTCGGCCTCTGAAGCGGCTCCCAGACTTCCGCCGCCTGATTACCGCCAGCTGACTTCCGCCAGCTGACTTCCGCATTGACGCGCCGCAGCACGTTTCCTAAAGCAAAGAGCTAGATCCGGTGCAGCGCGGCGCTCTCAAGCCCATCCGTTTCGGGCTTCATCCCTTTGGGATTGGCCGATTGGTTGCGTGACCGCGCCAAACCCTGCCAAATAATTGCTGCCAAGGCAGCCCGCAAAGTTCAGGTGACGCGTTCGCGCAATTTGCATTGCCGGCGTCGGCCCTTCGTTTCAGGAATTGCTCATGTCCTCCGCCGCCCCGCCGGCCAATCCGCTGACGCTCTTTGAAGCCGCGCACGCATCGAATGCCTGGCCGTTCGAGGAAGCCCGCAAAATCGTCAAACGGCTGGAGCGCACCGGCAAAAACGAAGTGCTGTTCGAAACCGGCTATGGCCCCTCCGGCCTGCCGCATATCGGCACATTCGGCGAGGTCGCGCGCACCAGCATGGTGCGGCATGCCTTCCGTATCTTGACCCGCGACGAAGTGAAGACGCGTCTCCTCGCCTTTTCCGACGACATGGACGGCTTGCGCAAGGTTCCCGACAATATCCCGAACAAGGAGCTTGTCGCCGCCAATCTCGGCAAGCCACTGACGCAAGTGCCCGATCCGTTCGGCACGCATCCGAGCTTCGGCGCGCATAACAATGCGCGGCTGCGCGCCTTTCTCGATGCCTTCGGCTTCGATTACGAATTCGCCTCGGCGACCGACTATTACACGTCAGGCCGCTTCGATGCGGCGCTTCTGCGCATGCTGGAGCGCTATGAGCAGGTGATGGCGATCATGCTGCCGAGTTTCCGGCAGGAGCGCGCCGCCACCTATTCGCCGTTTCTGCCGATCCATCCGAAGACCGGCATCGTCATGCAAGTGCCGATCGATGCGCTCGATGCCAAAGCCGGCACGATCACCTGGCATGATCCCGACACCAACGACAGCTTCGTCACGCCGGTCACCGGCGGCAAATGCAAGCTGCAATGGAAGCCCGATTGGGCGATGCGCTGGTATGCACTCGGCGTCGACTATGAGATGGCCGGCAAGGATCTGATCGATTCCGTCAAGCTCTCGGGCGAGATCGTGCGCGCGCTCGGCGGCATGCCACCCGAAGGCTTCAATTACGAATTGTTCCTGGACGAGAAGGGGCAGAAGATTTCGAAATCGAAGGGCAACGGCCTGACGATCGAGGAATGGCTTACCTATGCGAGCCCGGAAAGCCTGTCGCTGTTCATGTATCAGAAGCCGTCGGCGGCGAAGCGGCTCTATTTCGATGTCATCCCGCGCACGGTCGATGATTATCTGAGCTTCCTCGACGCCTATCCGCGTCAGGCGCAGCGCGAACAGCTCGGCAATCCCGTCTGGCACATTCATCTGGGCGAGCCGCCGGAGCCGGAACTTTTGCGTCATGAAGGATCGGGTACGACGATCTCCTTCGGCATGTTGCTCAACCTCGCCGCCGTGGCGAACAGCGAAGATCCGCAAGTGCTGTGGGGGTTTCTGCGCCGCTATGCGTCGGGCGTCACACCCGAAAGCCATCCGCGGCTCGATCGGCTGATCACCTACGCGGTCCGCTACTTCCGTGACTTCGTGCGGCCGAATAAAAAATATCGCGCGCCCGATGAAGTCGAGCGCGCCGCGCTCACGCAATTGTCGGAGATGCTTGCTGCCCTTCCCGCGGACGCGAGCGCCGAGGATATCCAGACCGCGCTCTACGACATCGCGCGTCCCATCTCGCGCTATCAAGATCTGAAGGCCAAGGGCGCGACGCCGGAGCGTCCCGGCGTGTCGAACGAATGGTTCAACATGCTCTATCAGGTGCTGCTTGGCGAAGATCGCGGGCCGCGCTTCGGCTCATTCGTCGCGCTCTACGGCATCGCCGAGACGCGGCAGCTGATCACCGAGGCACTGGACGGCGCTTTGCTGCAGAAGCACGCGGCCTTCCTCGACGAAAAGGCCGTCGCAAAAGTCTAAAACCTTGGCAGGCTTACGAGCAATAACACCGCCGAGCATAGCGTAGGCTTTTTGAGACGACGAAATTTTTTCAATGAAGGCTGTAGTAGGCGAGTAGCTCTTTAGCTTCCGCACGGTTCCAGTCCACCGTCCCCGATATATAGCCGGCAACCGTTCCGTTCCGGGCGATGAGATAGGTGATGGGCAGACCGTAGAGCGGCAAAGCGACCTTCTTTCCGGCATCAGCGCTCGCAACGAGACCGTCGGGATCGAGAAGCACTTGCAGATGTTCGATCCCAAGCTGCCGTAAAAATTCTGCGACCCGAATCCGGCTGATTTTGTCTGTCGATATGGTCGTGATCGCAACCTCGCTGCCAGCGGATTTTTGGAACCGCTCTAGTTCAAGCAGATCTTCGCGACATGCTGGACACCAACTTGCCCAAATGTGGATGAGACGAACCGTTCCCATCGGGCGTGCAATGTTGATAGGGCGCCCATAGAGATCGTTTAAGATCGCCGGCTCAAGCTGCCGTGCAGGCTCAAGAATGATAAATTGAGACCGCGCCGTCGAGAGGTTAGGTGGGTCAGCTTTGCCGAAATCGCCGGCTTGGGTCGAAACACTGCCGCCGCCGAGAGCAGCGAAGGAAAGGCCGCCGAGAAAACTTCGTCGAGTCATCTGATTCCTAGAGCGAGATCTTTGTCCTTCGCTCTTATGCATGAACATAGGTCCAACCAGCTTCCTGAAGGTCGATAAGCCGTCCTATCCCGAAAGGAACGAGGCTCGCGCCTTGAATTAAGGAGATAGGATGGCCCTCCGTCGACTCCGCAATCATTTTCGACGAATTGCAGATGCTGTATTGGATATCCGGAAAGCTATTCCGAAGCGCGATCAAGGGCATTTCGATCGGCGAAGTGTCGGCACGAAAGGCCTTGATGCCTGAGCCGTTCGCGATGATTTCGATCATCGCCTCCTCGCCTTTCGACAAATAATATTTTTTGAGATTAACCGAATAGCCCAGACTGTGCCGCATCACTCTCTCGTCGTCTGAAGCGATCAAGAGCACAATTCTGTGATGCTTGCGGGGAGAAAGCGCCTTCGTGGATACATTTGCGCCGCGCTCCGCGGCCAACGCAGAGCCTTGACGGCTTCCGAGAAGCATCATTCCGCTCAGGGCGGTCAGCATCGCTTCACGACGCAGAGGGTTATCTTTGATCCGCGTTGATCCGATCCGCGCGCAAATTGCTTTTGGAAGAGAGCCGGCGATGCGGCGTAAAAACAGACCCCACGTGGCCCACAAGATAGCTTGCATGTTCATGGATCGTTTCCAATCACCGTGGACTGATCGGCGCCCTTTGGCTGCGTCCCCAAAGGACGAATATCGAAAGCAACAGCAGGACGACGTTCACCGGCAGGACCGAGAATTCGCCCCTTGAGATATGGAACCCCGCCGCCAACACCTGCAAAACCGTGCAGCCCAAAGCGGCCCACACGCCGAGTTGGGGCAAGATCCGCGTTAACGCTGGCAAGAGGATGCCAATCCCGCCGGCGAGATCAATCAACCCAATGATGCGGACGAAGGGGACAGGAAGGTCGCCCGTCCAAGGGATCATTGTTGCAAGCTGTATGATCGGCGTCGTCAGTTTCGCGAAGCCCGCCGAGCAGAAGAGAATTGCCAAAATGGCCTGAGCGATCCAGAGGGCCACACGCAGCGACTTCGTAGTTCTGGACGGGATTAAAGAGGCGGCATCTGCAGCCATCGCATGTCTCCTTTTGCGGAAGTGCGTGGGGGATTCCGCTCGGCCGGCAGCGGGGAACCGATTTTCGCCTTCGTGGCTTCGCGCTGAGCCGAGTCTGATTGGAAACATGACAAGTTTCCAATACCGCGCCAGATGGGTATTATGAGACCTATGGTTGCTAAATCAGAAACTTTTCTAGGGTCGCTTGAGGATTTGCGGGCCTTCTGCGCGGTCGTCGATTTCACCACGATCTCGGCGGCAGCCCGTCATCTTGGAGAGACAAAGGGAAGTGTCAGTCGGCGGATCGCGCGATTGGAGAAGGCTCTCGGAGTTGTTCTCCTTGCACGTACGTCGCGTGCGGTTATGCCCTCGAAAGAGGGGTTGGAATTCTATCATCGCTGCGTCACGGCAATCTCGCTTTTGGATGAAGCAGCCGGCGTGATCCGCGATTCGAAATCCGTGCTTCGGGGCACAATTCGCATGACGGCGCCGATCGACATCGCCGTCGAAGTTCTTCCCGAAATCATCGCAGCGTTTCGGAAAAGCCAGCCGGAAATTCAGGTCGAGATCGTCGCGACAGATGCGGTCCTAGATCTCACTGCGAACGGAATCGATCTCGCCTTGCGAGCAGGCCCCGGCAGTCTCCCTGACACGGCATATCAGGCTCCCGTTGTTGCGCGCGGCACAATAGGCATCTTTGCTGCGCCGGATTATTTTATCGGACGCCAGCTTCCGCAATCGCCGTCAGATCTCACGTGCTATGATCTCGTGCTTCCGCGCGAACGCCCCAATCTCAAGCATGTGGTCCTGTCGAACGGCATCCGCGAAGAGAAAGTGGCTTTGCGGGCTGCGGTAAGAGCCAGCGACCTCGCCTGCGTGCTGCGCCTCGTGATCGCGGGAACCGGCGTCGCACTGCTGCCAACAATCATTACCAAGAGGTGGCTGGAACGCGGGTATCTCCTGCGACTTCTGCCTGATTGGGAGTGGTCTGGCTTCACGCTGCATGCCGTGACCGCTTCCGGCGAACACTTGCCGGCCAGGGTACGAGCTTTTCGGGATTTTCTTCGCGAGGGGCTTCATAATTACATCGCTTAAGACTTGGTCCGAGAAGCGCGGACAAGCGACTGGCCACTATGACCGATATAGTTTGTCATCAGTGATGCGCGGCGAGCCAGGCCGCGACCAGATGGAAGCCGTTCCAGACGCCAATCGCGACCAGGGCGATCAGCGCCGTCGCGCCGAGAAGCTCGATCACGAGGCCGAGGACCCGCGACAAGGCGCCGCCGCGGCGCGGTGCGGGTGGCGTAGCGCTTTTGGCGTCCATCGCCTCTTTCACCGCGGGCTTCTGCGCCGAGGCATAGACATGCGCCGCCTGGTCGAGCGTCGTATCGCCGGCCAGCGCCTTTTCGCGCTCGATCAGCCGGCGCGCCACATAATCGACGATGGCGCTGACGATCGGGTCCATCCGCTCGCTCTCGGCGATGACGACACGCCCGTAGCGCGTCGCCTGGACGAAGCGGTAGGTGCGCCGATCATGGCCCATCTCGACGAAGCCGATCATGTCGATGAAGAGGCGCGGCCGGTCGCCCGGCATCAGCCCCACATCGAACATATCGACGTCGGGCGGAATGTCGGCGAGCGCGGGGCGCAGCTCTTCTTCGAGCATTTCGAGCCGGGCGGTCTCAGCGCCGCGCAATTCGGCGATGACCTCGGAGCGCTCCGCCTCCTCGACCCGCGCCTTGCGGATCGCGAGCTTCAACGGCGAAGGGTTGCGCGGATCGGCGCCATTGGGCAGCGGCGGCGTGCCGGCATTCGGCGGCAGCGCCTCATTGGGCGAAGGCTCCACGCGTCTCTCCGTGGTTAGTAATTCCTTAATTCTAAAGAACTCCCATGACGAAGCAAGGAAAGCGGCGCGGCGGCCGAGGAAAACCCCTTGATTTTCGTTGAATTCCGCGTGGTCCGACCTTGGCCAGAGCCACAGATTGCGCCCATCCGCGTCTCGCTTCCCATATGATAGGAATCTGAAGCAGAGGAGGACCGCATGCGACAGCTCTTCATTACGGCGACCGGCGGCCCGGACGTGCTCCAGATGCGTGAGGCGCCAGATCCGCTTCCGATGGCCGACAACCTGCGCATCCGGGTAAAGGCCTCGGGCGTCAATTTCGCCGACATCATGGCCCGCAAAGGTCTCTACCCCGACGCGCCGAAGCTTCCCGCCGTCATCGGCTATGAAGTGTCAGGCGTCGTCGATGCCATTGGACCGGACGTGCCTGACGACTGGCTCGGCAAGGAGGTTCTCGCCTTCACGCGGTTCGGGGGCTATGCCGACACCGTCATGGTCCCGCTCGGGCAAGCGTTCGAAAAGCCGCCGGGCCTGACCCATGCCGAATGCGCGGCGATCCCTGTCAATTATCTGACCGCCTGGCAGCTGCTCGTCGTCATGGGCGCGATCGCCGAAGGCGACACCGTGCTGATCCATAATGCCGGCGGCGGCGTGGGGCTCGCCGCGATCGACATCGCCCGGCACAAGGGCGCTCGGATCATCGGAACGGCCAGCGCCCGCAAGCATGAATTCTTGAAATCGCGCGGCTTGGATGAAGCAATCGATTACACGGCCGGCGATTGGGTCCCCGACCTCATGCGGCTGACCGATGGGCGCGGTGCTGAGCTGATCATCGATCCGCTGGGCGGCGGCCATTGGAAGAAAAGCTATAAGGCGCTGCGCCCCACAGGCCGCCTCGGCATGTTCGGCATCTCGACCGCGACCGAAGGCGGGCTGCCGGGGCCGCTGAGGCTCTTGCCGATCGCGTTGAGCATGCCCTGGTTCCACCCGCTGCCGCTGATGGATGCCAATCGCGCCGTGTTCGGCGTCAACCTCGGCCATCTCTGGGACGAGGGCGCGAAGGTGCGTCACTGGGGCATGAGCTTGCTGCAAGGCGTCGCGGACGGCTGGGTCCGGCCGCATGTGGACCGGACCTTTCCGCTCGCGGCTGCGGGCGAGGCGCATGCCTATATCGAGGCGCGCCGCAACATCGGTAAAGTCGTGCTCGAAGTCTAAGCTTCGAGCACCTATGCCGGGACGAAGATCTCGCCCTTGCCGAGCGCCGCCATATCGCCGGAGAAACGGCGCATCTTCGCTTTGAAGAGTTTTCCCGCGCCCTTGCTCTCTGGCTCCAGCAATTTCGCGAAGACACCGGGGAAGCTCGAAGCGAAAAGGCCCGAATCCGTGAAAGTCGCGCCCAGCACCGGCGGCTTGGCGAGCGCGATGGTGCCGCGCTTCATCAAATAGCCCGGATGCGCGCCGCAGCGGCCGAGGATCACCAGCGTTCCGGCGATCATGCGGCTGCCGGGGCAATCGCCCGTATCGCCTTCGATCACGATCGTGCCACGACGCAGCCGGTCGCCCGGCCGAAGCCCAGCGCTGCCGCGCAGGACCAGCACGCCGCCCGACATGCCCTGCATCTCGCCTTCACGCGGGCCGCCGAGAAAATCGCCCGCATCGCCGGCAATCTCCATTCGGCCACCACTCATGCATGAGCCGGCATAAGGCCCGACGTCGCCGGAGATGATCAGCTCGCCGCCCGACATTTTGCGTCCGGCATCCATGCCAACATCGCCAGCAACGACGATGCGGCCACTCTGCAGGCCACTGCCGATGCCGTCGAAGCGTTCGGAGCCGCCCTCGAAGCGGATTTCTTCCGTTTCGCCAGCGCGCAGCGAAAAGACATCGCCGACGCTGATCTTTTCCTTGGTCGTCGCGATATCGAGCGCGGCGATTTCTTCGAGGCTCTTGCCGGTCAAGAGATGCGGCAGGAGGGCGGAAAGGTCGAGCCGTTGATCGGGGCTCGCTCTGAGAGTGAACGTCAGCGCAGTCACGGCAGCAGATCTTTCAAATGGAAATGGAAGGGTCCGAGCTTGCCGCCATAATTGCCGGCACCGATGCGGAGCGCGCCATTGCGCGGTCCGAGTCGGACGATGGCGGCAATGCCGGCGCACATCGCATCGGCGACCGATTTCTCGGTCAGGCCGTCGATGACGATCTCCAGCACACAGCCGATATCGTCTTCGAGCGCGGTGTCGACCTGACCACGCAGGCTCGGGCAATAGAAGTGATTGGTGGAGGCAAACAGCGCCTTGTATTTCGAGCCGACCTTCGAGCCCGAGCGCACGATGCCGCCGGGGAACGGCAGCACGACATCGCGCACGCCGTTCATCGCCTCGACCGCCGCTTCCGCCGCGCGCAAGGTCTTCTCATAGTCGGCGCCCATGATGAGCAGATTGCCGCCGCCGACCGCGCCCTTGGTGATGCCCGTCGTGCCCTCGCAGAGAAATTCGCCGTCCATCACCGGCACGCGCCAGTAATGCCGGTCGCCGAACTTCTTCGAGATCTGCCAGCCGTCGCCGAAATAGCGCAGCGAATCCCCGATCTTCGCTTGATCCTCGGCGACGAGATCGGAGAAGCAGGCCGAGCCAGGCGACGTCAGCACGCATTGGCCGACGCGATTGACGAGCTGCTTGGCAAGTTCATCGCCCGACATGGCGAAGATCAGCACGCGCACGCCGGGGCGCCCGTCCGGCGTCTCGCGCGCATCGAGCTCGCAGTCGATACCGGCCTCGGCGCCGCAGCCGATGACCGATGTGGCAAAGCCGGTCATCGTCACCGCGGCCTGCTTCGCCCAGCGGCGGTTCGGCCCGGTGATAATGAGGGCCGTGCCCTGCATCGGGAAAGCTTCCGCGAAGCTTTCGTCGATGCGCACCCCATTTTTGATCATCGGCCGCATGCGACCTCCCCGAATGGATTTTCGCGTCCCAATGCCGAACCCGCGACCTTGAACATGTCCGGCGATATTCCATAGAGATCGTCGTAGTAGGTCTTAAGACGGCGATCGATGCCCGAATCATAGTTTGGCGCGACCTTGAGGGCGCGGCCGTACCGATAATGGGTGACGCGTCCGTCGCGGATGACGAGATCGCCGTCCTTGAAGACGAGATGAGCGAAGCGGAACATCGCGGCGCGATCCGGATCGTCGTGATAGACCGCGACATCGGCGAGTGCGCCGGGGCTGAGATGACCGCGGTCACGCAGGCCAAGCAGCTTCGCCGGAGCGACGCGCGTCATGGCCGCGATGTCATAGAAGGAATATTCGCGGTCGAGCGACGGCAGCGCGGTCATTTCGACCGCTTCCTTCGGCAGATCGTCAAGCCATTTCTTGCGCAGATCATGGCTCATGATGAGCGCGAAGAGATCCGGATAGGTCGTGTAGGGCGCACCGTTCGGATGATCGGTCGAGAAGAAGACGCGCATCGGATCGGTGATGAGCAGGAAGAGCTCGAGCCCGATCGCCCAT
>JBKQRA010000197.1:0-23806 GCA_052144065.1 Methylovirgula sp.
CTCGTCAGGCTCATAACCTGAAGGTCCTAGGTTCAAATCCTAGCCCCGCAACCAGACATAGCCCGTCAAGTTCATGATTAAAGTCATGACTTGGCGGGCTTTTCGATTCTTAAGACCTTCTCAGCGAACCATTGCGGCGATCAGCCTGAAACGGCAGCGAGCGGCTTGGCGCGCGCCGTGTCCTCTTCGTCAAGAACTTCGCCGCGGGAAGCGTATGTCAGCATCCGATCGCGGCCATATTGCCGGGGCGAACAGCCCATGACGCGCTTGAAGGCGGTGCTGAAGGCGCTTTCCGACTCATAGCCGAGCGACAGGGCTATGCTCGAAACCGGATCGCGCGAATGCATCAGCCGGTCGCCGGCGAGCAGCATGCGCCAGCGTGTCAGATAATCCATCGGTGCCACGCCGACCGTCTGTTTGAATTTCTGCGCGAAGGTCGAGCGGGACATGCCGGCCTCCGCGGCCAGCGCCTGCAGGGTCCAGCGATGTGCCGGATCCGCATGTATGGCGGTGATTGCCGCGCTCATCTGCTTGTCGGCGAGCGCGAAGAGCCAGCCGACGCCGCCTGTCGCCCCGTCCGCGAGATGCAGTCGCAGTGCCTGCACCAGCATCATGTAAGCGAGGTGCTGCGCGACTAGAAAGCCGCCCGGCTGTGGCTCGCGCAGCTCCTGCCGCATCCGCTCCATCGACCAGCGCATCGCGGCCTTATCCGCTTCCTCGCGGATATGAACGATGGGCGGCAGCGCCCCCAACAAAATGGCGGCATGATCGCCGGTCAGCGCGAAGTGTCCGCCGACGCTAAAACAATCCCCGCCACCGTTGAATGTGACGATACCGCCAATCTGCGGGGCCGGAAAAATCGTGCGGGCGTCGACGGGCGCCAAAGTCAGATCGCTTGCAAGGCGGAACGGCCAGCCGCGTGGCAGCAGAAAACAGTCCCCCGCCTTGACATGGACCGCGTCGGCAACCCCCTCCACCGCGAGCCAGCATTGGCCGGACACCAGGGCGTAGCATTTGACGCCATCATGCCGGCCGAACCGGATCGACCAGTCGCCGCCAACGTCGAAGCCGCCGACGATATAGCTGCGCAGTTTCAGCAGCGACAGAACGTCTGAGAGGGGGTCCATGCGCATCCTGGACGATTGAAAATATAATACGGATTTTAGCGCATAGATCGTCTTTTCCCTATCGCTTATCCGATACGTATGGATCGCTTATGCGGTCGCGAGCGAAGTAAGGAGATTGGGGATGCATGTCTTCGTCACTGGAGCGACTGGATTTATCGGCTCTGTCGTCGTCAAAGAACTGATCGGCGCTGGACATACGGTCCTCGGCCTCGCGCGCTCGGACACGGGGGCAGCGGCGCTCAGCGAGATGGGCGCCAAAGTCCATCGCGGATCGCTTGAGGATTTGGAGAGCCTCCGCGGCGGTGCGGCCGCGGCGGATGGCGTGATCCATCTCGGGTTCATCCATGACTTCTCGCGGTTCCAGGAGGTCTGCGAGACGGATCGGCAAGCTATCGTTGCACTGGGCGACGTGCTCGCCGGCTCCGGTCGCCCATTGATCGTCACCTCCGGAACGGGGATCGCCCACACGCCGGGCCGCCCGACCACCGAGGACGACGCGCCGAACTCGCCTTTTCCCCGCATAGCTTCGGAAGAGGCGTCGGCTTCCGTTGAGGCAATGGGCGTGCGCGTTTCGGTGATGCGCCTGCCGCAGGTCCACGACCCAATCAAGCAGGGCCTCATCAGCTATTTGATCGCCGTGGCCCGCGCGAAGGGGGTCTCGGCCTATGTCGGCGACGGCATGAATCGATGGCCGGCCGTGCACCGGCTCGACGCCGCGCACCTTTACCGGCGGGCGCTGGAGAAAGGGACTGCGGGTGCGCGCTATAACGCGGTCGCGGAAGAGGGCGTGCCGCTTCGCGAGATCGCCGAGGCGATCGGCCGTGGCTTGAAGCTCCCGGTCGTCTCCAAGACGCCGGAGGAGGCGGGCGAACATTTCGGCTGGCTTGGTATGTTCGCAGGTTTCGACATGCCAGCCTCGAGCGCGCTGACGCAGGAACGGCTCGGATGGCACCCGACAGACAAACCTGGGCTGATTGCCGATCTCGACCGTGCGAAGGATTTTGAATCCTGAACGATTCGGGCGGGGGGCCGACTGATGCGTGTCATTGCGCCCGAAAGCCGCTGGTCGGCTTTCGTCATCCCGCTTTGGCGCAACGCATGGCATAAGGGCGCCGCAACAGTATCAGGTCCCGCGCCCACCCATGATTCGTCTCGAAAACATCAGCAAGCAGAACGGCTCCCAGATCCTCTTCATCGAAGCCTCTGCGGCGCTTCAGAAAGGCGAGAAGGCCGGCCTTGTCGGCCCCAACGGGGCCGGCAAGACGACGCTGTTCCGGATGATCACGGGACAGGAGCTTCCAGACGAAGGCCAGGTGGGCATCGATCGGGGCGTCACCATCGGCTATTTCAGCCAGGACGTCGGCGAGATGGCCGGCCGCAGCGCCGTGTCCGAGGTGATGGACGGCGCCGGCCCGGTGAGCGCCGTCGCGGCCGAACTGGCGGAGTTGGAAGCCGCCATGGGCGATCCGGACCGCGCCGACGAGATCGAGCAGTTGATCGAGCGCTATGGCGAGGTGCAGGGCCGCTTCGAGGAGCTCGGCGGCTATGCGCTGGAAGGCCGCGCCCGCGAAGTTTTGGCCGGTCTCTCCTTCACTGAAGAGATGATGGACGGCGACGTCGGCGCGCTGTCGGGCGGCTGGAAGATGCGCGTGGCGCTGGCCCGCATTCTTCTCATGCGGCCCGATGTCATGCTGCTCGACGAGCCGAGCAACCATTTGGACCTGGAAAGCCTGATCTGGCTGGAGCAATTCCTGAAAGGCTACGACGGCGCGCTTCTCATGACCTCGCATGATCGCGAGTTCATGAACCGTATCGTCACCAAAGTGGTCGAGATCGACGGCGGTGGCCTCACGACCTATTCCGGCGATTACGAGTTCTATGAGCAGCAACGCGCGCAGAACGAGAAACAGCAGCAGGCGCAGTTCGAACGCCAGCAGGCCATGCTCGCCAAGGAAATCAAGTTCATCGAGCGTTTCAAGGCGCGCGCCTCGCACGCCGCGCAGGTGCAAAGCCGGGTGAAGAAGCTCGACAAGATCGAGCGGGTCGAACCGCCGAAGCGCCGCCAGACGGTTTCCTTCGAGTTCCAGCCGGCGCCGCGCTCCGGCGATGACATTGTCAGCCTGAAGAACGTGCATAAGCGCTATGGCTCAAAGAGCATCTATGAGGGGTTGGATTTCGCAGTCGCCCGCAAGGAGCGCTGGTGTGTCATGGGCGTCAATGGCGCCGGCAAGTCGACGCTTTTGAAGCTGGTGACGGGCTTTACCGAGCCGGACGATGGCACGGTCGCCCTCGGCGGCAGCGTGAAGATGGGCTATTTCGCGCAGCACGCCATGGATCTCCTGGACGGCGACCGCACCATATTCCAGTCGCTGGAGGACTCCTTCCCGCAGGCGAGCCAGGGCTCGCTGCGCTCGCTCGCCGGCTGCTTCGGATTCTCCGGCGACGATGTGGAGAAGAAATGCCGGTTTCTGTCGGGCGGCGAGAAAGCGCGGCTCGTCATGGCGAAGATGCTCTACGACCCGCCGAATTTTCTGGTGCTGGACGAGCCGACCAACCATTTGGACATGGCGACCAAGGAAATGCTCATCACGGCGCTGGCGCAATATGAAGGCACCATGCTGTTCGTCTCGCATGACCGGCATTTTCTGGCGGCACTCTCGAACCGGGTGCTGGAGCTGACGCCGGACGGCGTTCACAATTACGGTGGCGGCTACACCGAATATGTGGCGCGCACGGGGCAGGAAGCGCCGGGCTTGCGCAGCTGAGCCGGGCGAACTCGCTGACTCCCGTCGGCGGATTTTTTCGTTTAAGGAGGCTTCGAGGATTCAGCGGAGCGCCTTCTTGTCCGACCCAGCGCAAAAATCGGGATTTGATTGGGCCGCCTTTTTCAAGGGCGCGGGCGACCATCTCGTCAACGCGCCGTGGAAGCTCGTCTTTCTCGCCGAACTGATCAAACGCCGGCTCGGCGAAAAGACCGGCAACCGCACAGTCGTCGTCTCTTTCTATATGGCGAATATTTCGAAAGAGGTCGTCGCGGCTCAGGCCCGCGCGATCACGCGCTTTCTCCCCGAGGGCGTCGATCTCGTGCAATTGCACACCGGCTTCGGCCACGGCCGATCGATCGATCTCTTTGTCGCGCTTTCGTCCTATGATGTCATCGTTCTCCTCGACATCGATTGCGTGCCGATCTCGGCCGAAGCTCTCCCAAAATTGATCGAACACGCGCGGGCCGGCGCTCTCGTCGGCGCGGCGCAGCGCGCAAATCACATCGGCAACGACAATCATCTCTATGCCGGGCCGTTTCTGATGGCTTTCTCGCGCGAGAGCTATCGGCGCCTGGGGAGCCCGAGCTTTCGCGAGACGCGGCGCGGCGATGTCGCCGAAGAGCTCACCTATCGCGCCGAGGCGCAGGATTTCCCGATCCACTATCTATGGCCGACGATCTGCGAGGCGCCGAAGTGGCATTTGACCGGCGACATCACTTTTGGGCGCAACACGGTCTATGAGCATGCCTTTCTGCATGCGTTCGAGATCCGCATGCCGGACCAGCAGAAGGCGTTTATCGCCATGATCGAACGCGTGCTCGGCGAGGAGCGCCCACCCGTCTAGCCAGATGTTGCGAGGGGATTTTGGCCGATCCGCGCCCGACACTTTTGTTCGACGGTGATTGCGGCATCTGCCGCAGCTATGTCGCTTATTGGCAAGCGTTGACGCAGGACGCCATCGCCTATCGGCCCTATCAGGACGCCGCGGCGGAGTTTCCCACCTTGCCGCGGACGAATCTCGAACGCGCGATCTTTCTCATCGAGCCCGATGGCGAAATCTTTTCCGGCGCCGCCGCGACATTTCAGGTTTTGCGCGCTGGACATCGCCCGTTGTTGTGGGCGCTCTATCGCTTTCTTCCGGGATTCGCGCTGCTGAGTGAAGTGGCCTATGGCGTGTGCTCGCGCCATCGCGGCTTCCTGGCTTTTGCGACGCATCTTCTCTGGGGCAAAAGCTTGGCGCCCGCGCGCTACGCGCTCACGAGCTTCGTCTTCCTGCGCCTCTTCGGCGCGATCCTGCTCGCCGCCTTTCTGTCGTTAAGCGTGCAGATTCTCGGCCTCGTCGGGCATGAAGGTCTGCTGCCGGCGGCGCCCTATCTGCCTGCGGCGCATTACGGCTGGGGCAATGCCGCCTATTGGCGCCTGCCGACACTTTTTTGGTTCAACGCCAGCGACACCGCGCTGCTCGGCGCGACTTGGCTCGGCGCGCTCTGTGGAGCGTTTGTCCTTATCGGCGTGCTTGTGCGTCCGGCGCTTGTCATCGCCTTCATCCTCTATCTCTCGCTCCTTTATGCGGGGCAGATTTTTACCAATTACCAATGGGACCAGCTGCTTCTCGAGACGGATTTCCTGGCGATTTTTTTGACATTGGGCTCGCCGATTCTCGTCTTCCTCTTCCGCCTGCTTATTTTCCGCTTTCTGTTTCTCGCCGGTGTGACGAAGCTCCTGTCCGGCGATCCGAGCTGGCAAAAGCTCACCGCGCTCGACACGCATTTTTTCACCCAGCCTCTGCCGGCACCTTTCGCTTGGCCGGCGTCCGAACTGCCGCATCTTTTCCTCGAGATCGGAACGGCGGCGGCGCTCGTCATCGAGCTCGGCCTCGTCTTTTTGATCTTCCTGCCGCGCCGGCCGCGCATGCTGGCGGCTGTTGCTGTGCTGATCTTTCAGCTGATGATCGTCGCGACCGGCAATTATAATTTCTTCAATCTGCTGACCATGCTGCTCTGCTTGTTTCTTTTCGACGATCAGGCGCTTGCGACGCTCCTGCCGCGCAAGCTTGTCGATTTCATCGTGGCGCATGCGCGCCCGGCTTCGAAATTCGCAACCATCGTCTCAGCTCTCGTGGCACTGCTCGTCGTGCCGGTCGGCCTCGACCGTCTTTACGCGCCATTCGCGAAAACCGATCTGCCGCTGATCGGCGCGGTGACGGATGCGATCAGCCCGCTGCAGATCGTCAACCCCTATGGGCTCTTCATCACCGTGACGACGACGCGCCGCGAAATCGTGCTCGAAGGCTCGGACGACGGTCAGACATGGCGCGATTATGCGTTCAAATATTATCCGGGACCGGTGACGCGCGCGCCAGGCTGGAACATTCCGCATCAGCCGCGGCTTGATTGGCAAATGTGGTTCGCCGCCTATGGCAGCGCCGGGGAAAATCCGTGGTTCGTCGCTCTGGTCGCAGCGCTGCTGGAGAATAGACCGCAAATCCTCGCGCTCATGGGGACGAACCCCTTCGCGGATCGTCCGCCCCGCTATGTCAGGGCTGAGCTCTACGATTACCGTTTCGCCGATGCAGCCGCGCGCGCCAAGGGCATATGGTGGGTGCGGCAGCTGATCGGCCTCTATTTGCCGCAGATCAGCCGCGACGATCTCGCCCGCATGCGCTCAAGCCGGGGCCGGTAATAATCCGTGTCGTTTGGAACCCACGCTTCGCGCTTCTCGTTGCCTTCGTATCCCCAACGAAAGGAGTATCGAGATGGCGAATGAGCTTAAGGGCCGCCGTGTGGCGATTTTGGTCGCCGACGGTTTCGAGCAGATCGAGATGACCGAACCCAAGAAGGCACTTGAAGCGGCCGGCGCCGAGGTGACCATCGTCTCCCCCGCGCAAGGCAAGGTTCAGGGCTTTAGCGATAAGGAGATGAAGAAGACCGATCAATTCCCGGTCGGCGGGCCATTGCCGCAGACGCGGCCGGAAAGCTTCGATGCGCTGATGCTGCCGGGCGGCGTGCAGAACCCGGACAAGCTTCGGCTGATCCCGGAGGCGGTCGCCTTCACCAAGCATTTCGTCGAGGCCGGCAAGCCGATCGCGGCGATCTGCCATGGTCCCTGGACGCTGATCAATGCAGGCGCCGTCAGCGGCCGCAAGATGACCTCCTGGCCCTCCTTGGAGGCGGATCTGCGCAATGCCGGGGCCGAATGGACGGATTCACCCGTTATCGTCGACCGCGGTCTCGTCACCTCGCGCAAGCCCGACGATCTGCCGCAGTTCTGCGCCAGGATGATCGAGGCCTTCGCGCAGGGCGCCAAGCCACAGAACAAGGCGGCTTGAGGCGCAAATTCCGGCTGTGGCCCGATTCGTGATAGCGCTCCGGAGGTAACCTCCGGAGCAAAACCATGACCACGCCTCCCAAGCTGGCGGACTTTATTCTCGATCTGTGCGCCAAGGCCGCGCCCAATGAGACGCTCGATCCGGAAGATGTCGCGCGTGCCTTCGCCAAAGTCTCGACCAATCCGAATGTGGTGACCTGGGAAGGCTATCTCCTGTCTGTCAAGGACAATGCGGTGAAGCTCGCCAAAGAAGGCAAGATCCTCGTCTATCGCAAAGGCGTCGCCGTCGATCCGGAGACGCTGAAAGGCGTCTATCGGATGGGTCCGCTTGTCGCCAAATAATTTTGCAAACTCATCTGGCGGAATAATTTCGGCAAAATGATCTCGGTCAACCCTCGACGCCTGCCCATTGCCGTCGCGTAACCGTTACCGCGCCTTGTTGTGCATGACCGCAGGTCGGCGGTCCCATTGTTGTGGGAAAGCACCGTGGCGGCATAGACGAATCACCTCCGATCCAAGAGGTTAGCTGCGAGTCGTCTGCACGGCTCGGCCACCGGCCGCGCAGACATGTCTTGTCAGCGCAATCCAACCGTCGTGGAGCTGTTGCATGGTGGCGCCACGATGTGATTCTGTCCTTCCAGTGATCGGTAATTTGAGTCGCATGCGCCGCTTGATGTGGCAGCAATGGGTTGCGCATGCGGATCTGCCAGATGCGAGGCCCAATGATGGCGATAGATTTGCCGAGCTCCCGAATAGATCCGTAACGCCAGAGACGTTTACGCCAGAGATTTGGCAGTCGCTCTAGGCAGTCGTAACCGACGGCGCGACGCGCGCGTGAGGCGAGCGTTTGCGGTCGCTTGTTCAGTATCGTCTTAGTCCTTCCCGCGACTTGTGTCGCAGATTTAGTTCCAGGACCATGGCATGATGTCGCTTTCGCAAATCGAATATGTGCACACCGAAAATCCCGTTGATCTGGTCGAAAGCCTCGCCGTCAATAAGCAATGGTCGTTCGATCGCGAGGAAGATGACGAGATCTCGATTGTGGTGAGCGGCAGCTGGTGCGACTATAATATTGCCTTCACCTGGTTGCCCGAGATCGAAGCGCTGCATCTTGCCTGCGCCTTCGATCTCAAAGTGCCGAGCGCGCGGCGCAATGAATCGCTGGCCCTGATCTCGATGATCAATGAGCAGCTGTGGATCGGCCATTTCGACATTTGGCCCAAGGACGGCGTCATCATGTTCCGTCATGCGCTGCTGCTCGCGGGCGGTGCCACGCTCAACATGCCGCAATGCGAATCGGCGCTCACCAATGCAATTGTCGCTTGCGAACGCTATTATCAGGCGTTTCAATTCGTCATCTGGGCCGGCAAGTCGAGCCGCGAGGCGCTCGATACGGCGATGATCGAAACGCAAGGTGAAGCGTGAGTTGGCGAAGCCTGAGATGACAGCATCCGGCGGGGCTTCCCTCCCCGCTTCCTTGGTTCTGGTCGGCGCCGGCAAGATGGGCGGCGCTTTGTTGCAGGGTTGGCTCGATCTCGGCCTCGAAGCCGGCCGGATCCATGTCGTCGATCCGCAGCTCCCCGCGGCAATTCAAAGTCTTTGCGAGACGCGTGGCGTCCATGTCGGCGCGCCACAGGCAGCTCCAGATGTGCTCGTCCTCGCGGTCAAGCCGCAGATGCTCGATGATGCTGCGCCGCAGCTCGCGCAGATGATCGGCGCCCAGACGCTGATCGTCTCGATCCTAGCCGGCAAGACGATGCAGAATATCGTGGGTCGGCTGGCATCGGCGAAGGCGATCGTGCGCGCCATGCCCAATCTGCCCGCCGCGATCGGCTGCGGCATGACCGGCGCCGTTGCTAATCCGGCCGTCACGCCTGCGCAGCGCGACACCGCCGATGCGCTTTTATCGGCCGTCGGCGCCGTCGAATGGCTTGACGACGAGGGTTTGATCGATGCGCTGACCGCCGTCTCGGGCTCGGGGCCGGCCTATGTCTTCTATCTTGCCGAATGCCTCGCCGAAGCCGGCGTTGCCGCCGGCCTGCCACCTTCTACGGCGGCGCGTTTGGCGCGGGCCACCGTCGAAGGCGCCGGCGCGCTGCTCGCCGCGATGAAAGATGAAGCCCCCGAGGCGCTTCGCGCCAGCGTCACCTCGAAAGGCGGGACGACGGCAGCCGCCCTCGATGTGCTGATGGCCGGTGACGGCCTGAAACCGCTCATCGAAAAGGCCGTGCAGGCCGCGAAAAAGCGCGCCGGCGAGCTGTCCGGCTAGCGTGCGCTTGGCGAAAATCGTCTCCGCTTGGAATGTGGCAGCGGGAGCGATAGATTGGCTCACGGGAGCAGCAGCCGGGAGGCAATCATGACGCAAGAACTCGAAGGCGCCGGACAGGCGGCAAGCGCGGCCGCAGCCGCTGCAGCTGCTGCGACCAATCCGAAAGATGCGATCGTCATGGCTCTGCTCGAGCTCGCGGGCGAGCGCAATTGGGAGGATATTTCTCTCTCCGAGATTGCGACGCGCGCGCATGTGTCGCTTGCGACCTTCCGCGAGTTCTTCCCGTCGAAAGGCGCGGTTCTCTCGGCCTTCGTGCGCAAGATCGACAAGGAAGTCCTAGACGGCATCGGCGATGAGCTCGCCGACGAGCCGCCGAAAGAGCGTCTCTTCGATGTGCTGATGCGCCGGCTCGATGTGCTGGCACCCTACCGTCTCGGCATCGAAGGGATCTTCGAATGGACGGCGCGTGATCCGCTGGCCGCCGCCGCGATCAATCAGCAGGTCTTAAATTCCATGCGCTTCATGCTCGAGGCGGCGGGCATCGACTCCGAAGGCCCCGTCGGCGCGCTGAAGCTGCAGGGCTTGGCGCTTGCCTGGCGCCGCGTGCTGCAGACCTGGTTCAGCGATGACGATCCGGGCCTTGCGCCGACCATGGCGGCGCTCGATCGCGAATTGACGCGGGGCGGCAAGCTCGTCGCCCGTGCCGAGGATCTGAGCCGCCTGACCTCGCCGCTCGTCTCCATCGCGCGCGCCTTGCTCGAACGGCGGCGCGGCCGCGGCGCCTATCGTGACCGTCTCGACCCGGACGAGCAGGAGCATTCCCCGCTCTAGATCGGTATATCGGAGCATGGTCTAATCGAAAAAGTCATCCAACTTTTCCGGAACATGCTTTGACGCACGCCATGCCGTTGTCGCCGAGCTGGGAAGACATCGCCCTTCGTCTTCTCCTCACCTGCGTTGCCGGGGCGGTGATCGGGCTCGATCGTGGCGTTCGCGGCCATGCGGCGGGCCTGCGCACGACGATCCTCGTCGCGCTTGCCGCTTCGGTGGCGATGATCCAGGCCAATCTGCTTTTGTCCGTCACCGGCAAGACGCCGGACTCTTTCGGCGTGATGGATCAGATGCGCCTTCCCCTCGGCATATTGACGGGCGTCGGCTTCATCGGTGCCGGCACCATCCTGCGGCGCGGCGATCTCGTCACCGGCGTGACGACGGCGGCGACGCTCTGGATCGTGACGGTAATCGGGCTCTGCTTCGGCGGCGGTCAGCTGGCGCTGGGCATCGCCGCGACAGCGATCAGCTTTGCCACTTTGACGGTACTGCGCTGGCTCGATCTTCGTGTGCCGCGCAAGCAACGCGCGGTCCTTGTGATCGAATCCGACGCGGCCTCCGACACGATCGCAAGCCTTGCCGCTCTCATCGTCCCGCTCGGCTATGGGGCGAAATTCTATCGCGAATGCCGCGAGGAAGGCGGCGCGATGCGGTTCTTCTTCGAGATCAGCTGGCGGCGACCGGAGCGCGCGCCGCCGCCGCTCGATCTGATCGAACGTGTCGGCGGCAGCTATAAGGTCATTTCATTCGAGCTTGCGGCCGAGCTGCCGCAATAGGCTTAAGCCGCCTTCTGCTTCGGCTTCACTTCCGCCGAATAGTCTTCGACGAAGCTGCGCGACAGCGCGCCGGGCGTGAACTTATAGGGGCCGATCTCGGAGACGGGCGTCACTTCCGCGCCGGTGCCGCAGATGAAGCACTCCTGAAACTTCGAAAGCTCTTCCGGCATGATCCGGCGCTCGACGACTTCGACGCCGCGGCGCCGCGCCAGCTCGATCACCGTCTGCCGGGTGATGCCGTCGAGGAAGCAATCGGCGATCGGCGTATGGAGCGCGCCATCGGCGATGAAGAAGATGTTGGCGCCGGTGCATTCGGCAACCCGGCCCTGCCAATCGAGCATCATCGCATCGGCATAGCCCTTCCGCTCGGCCCGATGCTTGGAGATGGTGCAGATCATATAGAGGCCGGCCGCCTTGGCGCCGCTGGGCGCGGTCATCGGATCGGGGCGGCGATAGTCGGCGATGTCGAGCTTGATGCCCTTCATCTTTTCATTGACGTCGAACATGCTCGGCCATGGCCAGACCGCGATCGCGACATTGATCGTCGAGTTCTGCGCGGCGACTGCCATCATCTCGCTGCCGCGCCAGGCGACCGGGCGGACATAGCAGTCTGCCTGATTGTTCTTATCGACGACGAGCTGTTTCGCCGCGACGAGCTCGGCGACGGAATAGGGAATCTCGAAATCGAGCAGATTGGCGGAGCGCTTGAAGCGCTCGGAATGCTCGGTCGATTTGAAGATCTGGCCGGAATAGGCGCGTTCGCCCTCGAATACGCAGGAGGCGTAATGCAGCCCGTGCGAGAGGACGTGCAGCTTCGCGTCCGTCCACTCGACGAGCTTGCCGTTCATCCAGATGAAACCGTCACGCTGGTCGAAGGGCAGAACCGACATCAAACCTTACTCCCCTGGGATCGTTTCGCGGCAGCGCGCCATTGCGGCCGCATGTCCGCTTTTGGTGTCCGCATGTCGGGCGGAGAGAAGCTGCAGCGTCGGAATGGGCCGAAACCTAAGCATCTTCGCCGGGGCGTGTCGGGACAGTCTTGACGCGTACCAATCTTGCTGAAATATGTCAATGTCGCTGACTTAAATCTCCGCTGCGGCAGAGTTGCTGTGCGTATGGAGAAGGGCTTGCCATGGAATCGGGACCGCGAGGGAAAACTGATCGGGCGCGCGCGCAGACCCAAAGTCACGAGGCTGCCGACGTGGCGTCCGCCAGCGCGACCGAGCCGATGTTCGATCTGATCGAGCTTTTGTTCTTTGCCTATCGCGATTTCGTCGGCGATGCCGACCGGCTGCTCGAGACTTATGGGTTTGGCCGGGCGCATCATCGTGTGCTGCATTTCGTAACGCGCCGTCCCGGCCTCACCATTGCCGAATTGCTCGACATATTGAGGATCACCAAACAGAGCCTCAACCGCGTGCTGAAAGAATTGCTCGATAAAGGTTATGTCGAATCGCGCGCCGGTCTTGCCGACCGCCGCCAGCGCCAGCTCTATCCGACGCCGGCCGGCACCGCGCTTGCGCTCGATATCGCGCGCCTGCAGTCGCAGCGCTTCGCCCGCGTTTTCGATGGGTCCTCGGCGACGGCGCGGGACGATACCATCGCCTTTCTCTTGGCGATGATCGATCCGTCCGAGCGCGACAAGGTCGCGGCTCTCGTCGCTTCGGGCGCCCGCTTTCAGTTCCTGCCGCGCCGCGATGAGGCGGGCGCTCCTGCCGCTTTGGATAAGTCAGCGTGAGCGAAGTCCCCGCCGTCTCAGAGCCGCCGATCCCCGCCGATAATGCGGCGCATCTTCTCATCGTCGACGATGATGCCCGTATCCGCGTCCTGCTGCAGCGCTATCTCGCCCAGCAAGGCTATCGCATCACGCTCGCAGCCAATGCCGAAGAGGCGATGGCCTGCCTCAAGAATTTCTCCTTCGATCTGATCATTCTCGACGTGATGATGCCGGGCCAGAACGGCTTCGACTTTGCCGCGCGCATCCGGGCCGAATGCGGCGAGCTGGCACAAGTGCCGATCCTGATGCTGACGGCGCGTAGCGAGACGGACGATCGCATTCAAGGCTTTGAAAGCGGCGTCGATGATTTTCTCGGCAAGCCTTTCGAGCCGCGCGAGCTGGCGCTGCGCATCGCCTCGATCCTGCGCCGGGCGCAGCCGCAGCCGGTCTCGACGCAGGTCACCCATGTACGGTTCGGCGCGATGAGCTTCGATCTGGCGCGGGGCGAATTGAAGCGCGGCGACGAGATCATCCGCTTGACCGAACGCGAGCGGGAAATGCTTCGGCTTCTTGCCGAGAATGCCGGCGAAACGGTTTCGCGCGAGGCTCTGGCGGGACCGGGCGGCGCCGGCAATGAGCGCACCGTCGATGTGCAGGTCAATCGGCTGCGCCGCAAGATCGAGCGCGATCCGGCCAATCCTCTGCATCTGCAAACTGTCCGCGGGGCCGGCTATCGCCTGCTCCTCGACGGCTGAGGGCGCGCGGATGAGCCTCACCCTGCCGGCCTATCTTGCTCAACCGCGCTCGCTTTGGCGCAGCTTTACGCGGCGGCTTGCCTCGATCATGCCGAAGGGGCTCTATGCCCGGTCGCTTCTCATCGTCATCCTGCCGATGGTGATTTTGCAGACCGTTCTGACCTATGTGTTTTTGGAACGGCATTGGCAGCTTGTGACGCATCAGCTCTCGACGGCGCTGACGCAGGACATCGCCGCCGTCATCGACATCTATCAATCCTACCCGCAGGACAAAAACTACGACAAGCTCACGCGCATCGCGCAAGAGCGCATGCATCTCGACATTGAGTTCCTGCCCAAGGGGCCGCTGCCGCCGCCTTTGCCGAAGCCGTTCTTTGAAATCGTCGATGCGGCGCTGTCGAATGAGATAAGGCGGCAGATCGGGCGGCCGTTCTGGCTCGATACGGTTGGGCGCTCCAATCTGATCGAGATCCGCATCCTGCTCGACAATGCGATTTTGCGCGTCGTCGCCTATCGCAGCGCCGCCTATGCGTCGAATTCCTACATCTTCCTTCTGTGGATGCTCGGCACGTCTCTGGTGCTGATCCTTGTCGCGATCGGCTTCCTGCGTAATCAGATCAAGCCGATCCTGCGCCTTGCGACGGCGGCGGAGGCGTTCGGCAAAGGCCGTGATTCGCCGTTCCGCCCGCGCGGCGCGCGTGAGGTGCGCCAGGCGGGCCAGGCCTTCATCGAGATGAAGCGGCGCATCGAGCGTTCGATCGAGCAGCGAACCGCGATGCTGAACGGCGTCAGCCACGATCTGCGCACCATCTTGACCCGCTTCAAGCTCTCGCTTGCCTTGATGGAGAACGAGCCCGAAACGGCCGACATGCAGAAGGATGTCGGCGAGATGCAGCGCATGCTCGAGGCCTATCTCGCCTTTGCGCGGGGCGATGCGGGCGAAGCGGCGGCGCAGATCAACATCCGCGATCTGTTGGAAACCTTGCGCAGCGATGCGGAGCGCAACGGCTGCACGGCAACGCTTGCCTATACGGGCGATTCATTCGTCACCGTGCGGCCCGATGCCTTCAAGCGCTGCCTCGTCAATCTCGTCACCAATGCGCAGAACCACGCCGATAAGGTCCATATCGAAGCGGTCCGCGACCAGCGCTTCCTGACAATCAATGTCGACGATGACGGGCCGGGTATCCCAGCGGAATTGCGCGACGATGTCTTCCGGCCCTTCTTCCGCATCGATCCGGCGCGCACACAGGATGAGAGCAAGGCGGGCACCGGCCTCGGGCTCGCCATTGCGCGCGACATCGCCAGTTCGCATGGCGGCGATATTTCTCTGCACGACAGCCCGCTTGGGGGCCTCCGCGCCAGCGTCCGCGTGCCAGTCTAGCGAATCATCGGGACAAATTAGCTTGCTTGCCGTGACAGCGGGAACCGAGCTGAGCCATGTGCGTTTGACGAGGTGAAATGCGGAGCGAAATCAAAATGGTGCCTCAAGCTAGGCCGCAGCCCGGCGATCTGCGCGTCCTAGTTATTGAAGATGAGGTTCTGATCCGGCTCGCGATCGCCGAGGAATTGCGGTTCGCCGGTCTCACGGTCGTTGAAACCGTCAGCGCCGACGAGGCCTGGGCCTATCTTGAGGCGGGCGGCCATGCCGATCTCGTCTTCTCCGATATCTGCATGCCGGGCTCGATGAACGGGCTGGACTTCGCCCGCCGTCTCAAGACCACCTATCCCGAAATGATCATCATCCTGACCTCGGGCAATTGCCAATCGCGCGAAGGGGAATGGCTCGGGCTGTTCCTGCCAAAGCCCTATGACTTCGAACAGGCTACGAAATTCGTTCTCGAAGCCCTAGACCGGAAAGCCCAACGGACGGCAGCTTCTTGATCGTCGAAGCCGCGTCCTGACATGCGCTTTGGCGCACCGCGACTCAGATCGACCAATCGCCGGTTTCGTCGAAATGCGGAATGATGCCGCGCTCGGCCAAATAGGCGAGCACGCGCCAGCCTGCCTGCTCCGGCGTCTCAGCCTCGCGGCCCAGCACGAGTTCGGGCTTCTCCGGCACTTCATAAGGCTGATCGACGCCGGTGAAGTTCTTGATTTCGCCGGCTAGCGCCTTCTTGTAGAGGCCTTTCGGATCGCGCGCGATGCAGATGTCGCGCGGCGTATCGACGAAAATCTCGATGAATTCGTCGACGTCCAAAGTTTCGCGCACCAAGTCGCGCTCGGCCTTGAAGGGAGAGATGAAGGAGCAGATAACGATGAGGCCGGCCTCCGTCATCAGTTTCGCGACTTCGGCGACGCGGCGGATGTTTTCGACACGATCCTCGGCCGTGAAGCCCAGATCCTTGTTGAGCCCGTGGCGGACATTGTCGCCGTCGAGCAGGATCGTATGCATGCCGGCGCCATTGAGCCGCGTCTCGACGATATTGGCGATGGTCGATTTGCCGGCGCCCGAAAGCCCGGTGAACCACAGCGCCGCAGGGCGATGGTGCTTCAATTGCACCCGCGCCTCTTTGGTGACCGTCAGATCCTGCAGATGGACATTGGTCGCGCGGCGCAGCGCAAAGGCGATGAGGCCCGCGGCGACCGTCGCATTGCTATAGCGGTCGATCAGGATGAAGCCGCCGGTCACTTGGTTTTCGCCATAGGGATCGAAGGCGATCTGGGCATGCGCCGCGAGATTGCAGAAGCCGACCTCGTTGAGAGCCAAAGTCTTCGCCGCATGTTCCGACAGCGTATCGACATCGAGCCGGTGCTTGAGCTCGGTCACCGTGATCGGCAAGGTCCGCGCGCCGAGCTTCATGAGATAGGTACGGCCCGGCAGCAGCGCCTCTTCGCTCATCCAGATGAGATGGGCGGCGAATTGATCGGCGACGGCCGGGCGCGCCTGCGGCGGCACAAGAATATCGCCACGGCTGATGTCGACTTCATCTTCGAGAGTGAGCGTGACCGCATCTCCGGCGTGCGCCTCGGCAAGGTCGCCGTCGGCCGTGACGATCCGCGCGACGCGCGACGGCTTACCGGAGGTCGCGACGACGACAGGATCGCCAGGCCGGACGGTGCCGCTTGCGATGGTGCCGGAGAAACCGCGGAAATCGAGATGCGGCCGGTTCACCCACTGCACCGGCATGCGAAACGGCGATGCGGCGCGATGGTCTTCGACGTCGGCTTCTTCGAGATAGGCGATGAGCGGCGCGCCTTTGTACCAGGGCGTCTTGGCGCTCTTTTCCGAGATGTTTTCGCCATAGCGCGCGGACATTGGAATGGCGGCCAGGCTCTTGAAGCCGAAGGGCGCGGCGAAGGCAGCGAAATCCTTGACAATGGCGTTGAACACGGCCTCGTTATAGTCGACGAGATCGATCTTGTTCACCGCCAGCACGACGTGTTTGATGCCGAGCAGCCAGACGATTGCGGCATGCCGATGCGTCTGCGTCAGCAGGCCCTTGCGCGCATCGACGAGCAGAATGGCGAGATCGGCATTCGATGCGCCGGTCGCCATATTGCGCGTATATTGCTCATGGCCGGGCGTATCGGCGACGATGAAAGCCCGCTTCTGCGTCGAGAAATAGCGATAGGCGACGTCGATGGTGATGCCTTGCTCGCGCTCCGCTTCGAGCCCGTCGACCAAGAGTGCGAGATCGATTTCGGCGCCGACCGTGCCGTGCTTTTTCGAGTCGCGTTCGAGCGCGGCCAGCTGATCGTCGAAGATGAGCTGCTGCTCATAGAGGAGCCGGCCGATCAGGGTCGATTTGCCGTCATCGACCGAGCCGCAGGTGAGAAAGCGCAGCGTCGGGCGCGCGAAAGGCTCGGTGTTGGCGAGAGCCGCGGGCAATTCCGCGACATCGACGGCTTTATCCATCAGAAATAGCCCATCAAAAATAGCCTTCGCGCTTCTTCTTTTCCATCGAGCCGGATTCGTCATGGTCGATGAGCCGGCCCTGGCGCTCGGAGGTGGTCGAAGCGCGCATTTCGGCGATGATGTCGGTGAGATTGTCGGCGTCGGATCGGATCGCGCCGGAGAGCGGATAGCAGCCGAGGGTCCGAAAGCGCACGCGCTCCAGGCGCGGCGTCTCGCCGGGCTTTAGCGGCAGCCGCTCGTCGTCGACCATGATGAGCGAACCGTCGCGTTCCACGACCGGCCGCTCCTTGGCAAAGTAGAGCGGCACGACGGGGATCTCTTCGGCGGCGATATAGTCCCAGACGTCGAACTCGGTCCAATTGGAGAGCGGAAAGATGCGCATCGACTCGCCTTTGGCGATGCGGGTGTTGAACAGCCGCCAGAGCTCGGGGCGCTGATTGCGCGGGTCCCACATATGGTTCGCCGAGCGATGCGAGAAGATGCGCTCCTTGGCGCGGCTCTTTTCCTCGTCGCGGCGGGCGCCGCCGAAGGCCGCATCGAACTGATATTTGTCGAGCGCCTGGCGCAGACCCTCCGTCTTCATCACCTGCGTATGCAGCGCCGAGCCCGAGGCGATCGGCGAGACGCCGCGCGCGACGCCCTCCTGATTGATATGGACGAGGAGATCGACGCCGAGCCGCGCCGCGGTCGCATCGCGGAAGCTGATCATCTCGCGGAACTTCCAGGTCGTGTCGACATGCAGCAGGGGAAACGGCAGTTTCGACGGATAGAAGGCCTTCAGCGCCACATGCAGCATGACGCTCGAATCCTTGCCGATCGAATAGAGCATCACCGGCCGTTCGAATTCGGCCGCGACCTCGCGGATAATACTGATGGCTTCGGCTTCGAGCCGCCGCAGATGCGGCGACAGCCGGCTATTAACGTGTAAAATATGTGTATTTCCAGAATTCACGGACATTTTTGCCATTTAGTCTTTGGCCGTGTTCGGCGCAACTCAAATCCGGATGCGCTCGCGCTGCTTATAGCCGCAGCGTGACGAGATTCGGTTTGAGCTGCAACGGCAGGCCAGCGGCCATGAAAAGCACGGCCTCGCAGGCTGTCGCGAGCTTTTGATTGATCTTCCCCTGTGCATCGCGAAAGGCGCGGCCAAGTTCGCTGTCAGGGACGATCCCGAGGCCGATTTCGTTCGAGACGAAGATGACCGGACCGGCGAGCTCGGCGATGCAGTCGGCGAGCGCGGTGCCATGCGCGTCGACATCCTGCGATCCGAGCAGAAGATTGGTGAGCCAGAGGGTCAGGCAGTCGACGACGATCACCCGGTCCGCGGCACTGTCGCGGCGCAGAACCTCGACCAGATGGATCTGCTCCTCGACCAGCTGCCAATGATCGCCGCGATCGGACCTGTGCTTGGCGATCCGCTCGGTCATTTCAGCGTCGCCCGCCCAGGCGGTCGCGATCAGCGTCGGCGCCTTGCCCGACTCTTCGGCAAGCTTTTGCGCATAGCTGCTCTTGCCGGAGCGGGCGCCGCCGAGAATGAGGAGGGAATGGACAAGGGGCGGTGGGGAGGCGTCGGTCATGAAGGGTTCCGGCCGATGCCAATTCATGACATCGGACCTGATCGAGAAGCTCCATGTCCTTATGAGACCGGCCGCGAAGCCGCAATCCTCAAGCCGCGATAAGCCTCAGCGCGAGGTGGCGAGATAGGCCCTGAGACCCTTGGCGAGATGGTCGAAGACGCGGCGAACCTTGTGGCTGGCGCGCAGATTCTTATGCATCACCAGCCAGGTTTCCAGCGGTATGGCCAAGGTCTCGGGCAGAACCCGAACGAGATCGGGATCGCGCCGCGCGATACCGATCTGGCAGGCGCCAATGCCATAGCCGGCGCGCAGAGCGGCAAGCTGGGCGAGATCGTTGTCAGTGCGCAGCGAGAACATCTCGCGCTGCACGCGGATGCCAGCCTCTGCGATTGCTTTCACCGGCACGGGATCGCGATCGAAGCCGATGATGCGCAAACGGCCAAGATCCGCCCAGCTTTGCAGCGCGCCTTTGCCATCGAGATAATTGCGATGCGCATAAAAGCCGATGACGGTCTCGCCGAGACGCCGCGCCAGGAGTCCGGCCTGGCTTGGGCGCACCATGCGCACGGCAATGTCGGCATCGCGATTGAGCAGATTCTCGGTTCGGTTCGATAGATTCAGCTCGAAAACGATCTCCGGGTGCTCATCGGCGAATGCAGCGAGGATCGGCGGCAGAACTTCAGCGCCGACGATCTCGCTGGCTGTTATCCGCACCACGCCGGCGATCTCGCCGGCCTGACCGGAGGCTGCCCGCGTCATTGATTCGGCGGCGCTTTCCATCGCCTCTGCGAGGGGGATGAGCGTCAAGGCCGTTTCGGTCGCGATCAGGCCTTGCGGCGAACGGGTGAACATCGGCGCGGCGAGCGCCTGCTCCAGTTCATCGATGTGACGGCCGAGCGTCGGCTGAGTCAGACGTAGCGCGCGGGCCGCTGCTGACAGGCTGCCGTGTCGCGCGACGGCAAGGAAGGAGCGATAGAGCTCCCATGAGATCGAACTCGGCATATAAATTTACGTATAGCAATTATAGATGATCATGCAATTTTGTTTATTCGGCGCCACTCTTAGTCTCCGCTGCATCGAAGGAGAAGCGATGTGGCTGAGCGGAAATTGACACTTGTGTTAGGCGCGACCGGCGGCTTCGGGTCCGAAATGGCGCGCCGCCTGATGGCCCATGGCTGGCAGGTGCGCGCCTTGAACCGCAATCCAGCGAAAATTCACAAACCCATCGCGGGCGTGGACTGGCGGGCGGGCGACGCGATGAACCGCGACGATGTCGTCGCCGCGGCCGAGGGCGCTGCCCTAATCGTTCACGCAGTCAATCCGCCCGGCTATCGCGGTTGGCGCGGCTTGGCGCTGCCCATGCTCGAAAACACGATTGCGGCCGCGGAAGCCGCGGGCGCTCGCATCTTGTTTCCGGGCACGGTCTATAATTACGGCCCGGACGCCTTTCCGCTTATCGCGGAGGACGCGCCGCAGCGGCCGACCACCCGCAAGGGCGCGATAAGGGTCGAGATGGAGGCACGCCTGCGCGCCGCATCCGAGCGCGGCGTCAGGGTGCTGATCTTGCGCGGCGGCGACTGGTTCGGGCCGGAGCTCACCGGCAACAGCTGGTTTGGCGCGGCCTTGGTGAAGCCCGGCCAGCGGGTGAAGGCCATCGTCTATCCGGGCAAGCGCGAGGTCGGACATGCCTGGGCCTATTTGCCCGATATCGCCGAAACCGCTTTGCGCTTGATCGCGCGTGACGCGGAGCTGCCAAATTTCGCGATGTTTCATTTCGACGGCCATTGGTTTCCCCGCGGCGTCGAGATCGCGGAAGCGGTGCGAACCGCGACCGGCAATGCGCGCCTGCCGATCCGGCCGTTTCCCTGGATCGTTGTCTGGCTCGCAGCGCCCTTCGTCGAAACCTTCCGCGAAATGCTCGAGATGACCTATCTTTGGCGGCAGCCGGTGCGGCTCGACAACCGAAAGCTTGTCTCCTTCCTCGACGAAGAGCCGCATACGCCGACCGTCGAAGCCGTGCGCACGACGCTCAAGGGACTTGGGTGTCTCGGGTAGGGGGCGCGGCGGGGTCGCAGCATCACTCGTCGACAGTTGTGTGTATTCGCGCCGTCGTTTTATCTCCGATACAATGGCTTTTCCGATATCCCTCTTCCGAGCCCCATGATGCGCGTCTGCTTCTCGATCCTTACGCTTATTCTCTCGCTCACCTTTGCTGTGCAGGCCCTCGCCGCCGACCGTGTCGTCAACATCTATAATTGGAGCGATTACATCGCGCCAAAAGTGTTGGAGGATTTCACCAAGGAGACCGGCATCAAGGTCGTCTACGACACTTATGATTCAAACGAGATGCTGGAAACGAAGCTGCTCGCCGGCAACACAGGCTATGATGTCGTCGTGCCCTCCGGCACTTTTCTCGAACGGCAGATCAAGGCCGGCCTCTATCAAAAGCTCGATCGCAGCAAACTGCCGCATTGGAGCGGGCTCTGGCCGGAGGTGATGGCGCGGCTTGCCGTGCATGATCTCGGCAATCAATATGCCGCCGATTATATGTGGTTTACGACGGGGCTCGCCTTCAATGTCGACAAGGCGCGCGAGCGTCTTGGGTCCGTGCCGCTCAATTCTTGGGACATTCTGTTCAAGCCGGAGCTGTTGAAGAAATTCGCCGATTGCGGCGTCTATGTGCTCGACAGCCCCGAAGACCTCTTCACCGTCGCCTTGAACTATCTGAAGCTCGATCCGAATTCGAAGAAGCTGCCGGATCTGCGCCGCGCTGCCGCGCTGCTCGACAATCTGCGGCCCTATGTGAAGAAATTCCACTCGTCGGAATATATCAATGCGCTGGCGAACGGCGACATTTGTTTGGCGGTTGCCTGGGCGGGCGATGCCTTTCAGGCGAAGAGCCGCGCCAAGGAAGCCGATAACGGGATCAACATCGATTATGTGATTCCGAAGGAAGGCACGCTGATGTCGCTCGACAGTATTGCCATCCCCGCCGACGCGCCGCATCCGGCCGAGGCCTATGCCTTCATCGATTATCTGCTGCGGCCGGAAGTAGCAGCGAAGAACACCAATGCGACGAATTTCGCCAATGGCGTCGTCGCGTCGAAGACCTTTGTCTCGCCCGACATTCTGAACAATCCGGCGATCTATCCCGATGCCGAGGCGATGAAGCGGCTCTTCACCGTCACGACCTATGATCAGGCGACGCAGAAATTCGTGACGCGCGAATGGGTGCGGGTGAAGACGGGGAAGTGACTAATCCTTCCCCACAAAGGGGAGCGGCTGCAGCGTTGGCCGATGCTCGCCTGGCCCCGGCAGATCCCGATCGGCGGAGAGCCCGAGAATGTTGCGCGGATCATAGAGGCCTGCGCAGATTGGATTCCCGGCGCGGGCTTTCCCAAGCTCTTCATCAACGGCGATCCGGGCGCCATTCTGGTCGGCGCGGCGCGCGACTTCTGCCACACGTGGACGAACCAGAACGAGATCACCGTGCCGGGCATGCACTTCCTCCAAGAGGATTTGGGCCCGGAGATCGGACGGGCGATCAGACAATGGATGCTCGCCAGCGGGCTGAGCTGAGAGAGGATCGAAGAGATGCGCAAATCGAAGGCAGAGACGGTAGAGACGCGGCGGCGGATCGTCGAGGCCGCTGCGCGGGAGTTCCTCCGCAACGGCATCGAGAGCATGGGACTTGCCGACCTCATGGCCGAGGCGGGCCTGACGCATGGCGGCTTCTACAGGCACTTCGAATCCAAGGACCAACTGGTGTGCGAAGCGTGCGGTGCGGCCTCGGACTCGCTTATGCAGACCCTTGCTGGCCTCACCGGCGGCAGGTCTCAGCTGGCCGGGCTGAAGGCGGTGGCGGCCGAATACCTTTCCCCGAAGCACCGCGACGATCCAGGCAATGGCTGCCCGCTGGCGGCCCTGGGAAGCGAGCTGGCGCGTGCCGAGGCCGGCACCAGGGCTGCGGCGACCCAGTGCGTCGAGCAGTTCGTTGACCTGATCGCCGCGCAGCTCGACGGGCAACGGCGGGACGTCGCACACCGCAAGGCGCTCGCGGCCGTGTCGCTCATGGTTGGCGGCCTCACCATGGCCCGGATGGTCGACGATCCCGAGCTGTCCGGCGACATACTGCACGAAGCGATAAGGCACGTTCTCCAGATTGCGGACTGACTTTTCGGCGGTTCCCTTGCATCGGCAGCCGGCATCCCGCCGATGGTGCCCGAAGCAACCCTCGACAAAAAGCTTATGATCATAATCTAAGCCGACCGTAAATTTTCAACAGACTTGATCGGGGCGCCTCACACCGGAACTTGGCGCCAACATAAAGGGCTTGTCATCCAACCAATCCCTTATTAGATGATCGTCATCATCTAATTGAGATCGGGAGGCGATTATGCGTAAGACCAAGTTTTTGATCACTGGCGCGACCGGGGCTACTGGCGGGGCGGCGACAACGCAATTGCTTGCCCGAGGGCACTCAGTGTGCGCGCTGGCTCACCGCGAAGATGATCGTGCCAGACAGTTGCGGCAGGCTGGCGCCGAGGTCGTGATCGCCGATTTGCTGGATTTCGACGCTGTCTCGGAGGCGCTCAAAGGCGTCAATCGAGCCTATTTCGTCTATCCGATCAGACCCGGAATCGTTCAGGCGTCAACCTATTTTGCGCAAGCAGCAAAGGAGGCGGGCGTCGAGGGCGTGGTCAACATGTCTCAGATCTCGGCCCGGCGTGACGCAAGGAGCCATGCTGCACAGGATCATTGGCTGGCAGAACGCGTTTTTGACTGGTCTGGCCTAAACGTCGC
>JBKQRA010000198.1:0-15167 GCA_052144065.1 Methylovirgula sp.
CGTGTTCGAGACGATGCCGCCGTCCCAGAAATAATCGGTGCCGATCTTCACCATGGGCAGGGCCGGGGGCAGCGCGCCGGAGGCCATGACATGCTCCGGCCCGATGATCTCGCTGCGATTGTCGAAATAGACGAAATTGCCGGAGACGACATTCACCGTGCCGACCGCGAATCGCACGCTGCCCTCGTTGATCATCTTGAAGTCGACGAGTTCCCTGAGCGTTTGGCCGAGCGGGGTCGAGTCGTAAAAGCTTGTCGCGGCGCGGGCGCCGGCCGGGCTGAGCCAGGGATTCATCTCATGCGGCTTGAAGAAGCCGGGCTGCCCCATGGCCATCGTCATCATCTGGCTCGTCGCATTGCGCATGCGGCGATAGATGTCGCCGTCCGGCGTGAAGGCCCAGACGCGCCGTTCGGTGATCCGGTTCCAGAATTCCTGCAGCTTTTCGATCCGTTCGTCGCGCGGATTGCCGGCGATGATTGCGGCATTGATCGCGCCGATGGAAACGCCGGTCACCCAATCGGGCTCGACGCCGGCTTCATGCAGCGCCTGATAGACCCCGGCCTGATAGGCGCCGAGCGCGCCGCCGCCTTGAAAGACCAGAGCGATCTGCTGGCAGCGCTCGGGGCGCCAGCCGCGAAATCCCGCGTCCTCGGTATGCAGCTCATGCGCTAGCGTCGTCGTATCCATGCTGGGCACCCGATGGTTGAGATCACGCCGCATTCATCTCTTCGAGGGACGGTGACGATGTCGATCTGTCATATCTCTCGCGTAGATAAATCGGTAGAAAGACGGCTGTACGAAACCTCGGAGAGCCCGCGCTCCCGCGATCCGTAAGGATTTCAATCGTAAGCGTGGCGAATGAAATTGACATGACAGGGAAAGGACGAACCCCATGAGCCAACCACGCACAGCCATCGTCACAGGATCGACAAGCGGCATCGGTCTCGGCATCGCCCGGGCGCTCGCGGCGCAAGGCCTCAATGTCATGCTGAATGGCTTCGGCGAGGCGGCGGCGATCGAGAAGGAACGTCAGGGCATCATCGACGAGTTCAAGGTGAAAGCGCTGTATTCTCCGGCCGATATGACGAAGCCGGCCGAGATCGTCGACATGGTGAAAACCGCCGAAGCGCAGATCGGCAATGTCGACGTGCTCGTCAACAATGCCGGCATTCAATTCGTTTCGCCGATCGAAGAGTTCCCGCCGGAGAAGTGGGATCAGATCATCGCGATCAATCTGTCATCGGCCTTTCATACAATTCGCGCTGCGGTGCCCTTTATGAAGAGCCGCAACTCGGGCCGGATCATCAACATCGCCTCGGCCCATGCGCTCGTCGCCTCGCCCTTCAAATCGGCCTATGTGGCGGCCAAGCACGGCATCGCTGGCCTTACCAAGACGGTCGCGCTCGAAGTTGCCGAGCATGGCATCACTGTCAACGCGATCTGCCCCGGCTATGTCATGACGCCGCTCGTGCAGGCGCAGATTCCGGATACGGCGAAGGCGCGCGGCATCACCGAGGAGCAGGTCATCCGCGACGTGCTGCTCGCGGCGCAGCCGACGAAGCGTTTCGTCACTGTCGAGGAAGTCGCGGCTCTCGCTGTCTATCTCGCATCGCCCGCGGCCCAATCGATCACCGGCACATTGGTGTCGATCGACGGCGGCTGGACCGCGCATTGATCTTTTAAAGCGTCTGCACTGAGCTTCGGGGGAAATCATGCATCGCGATGAAATTCTGCATCTGCCGTCCATGCCGCTGGCGGGGCCAAGCTATCCGAAGGGGCCTTACCGCTTCATCAATCGCGAATATATGATCATCTCTTATGAGACGGATCCCGAGATCATCCGGGCGCAATTGCCGGAGCCGCTGGAACCGATCGAGACGCCGCTCGTTCATTACGAGTGGATCTTGATGCCGGACTCCTCCGGCTTCGGCAGCTATACGGAATCGGGCCTCGTCATTCCCTGCCGCTTCAACGGCGAGGAGATGAATTTCGTCTCGCAAATGTATCTCGACGACGATCCGCCGGTCGCCGCGGGCCGCGAGATCTGGGGCTTTCCGAAAAAATATGCGCATCCGAAGCTCGAGATCGTGAAGGACACGCTCACCGGCACGTTGAGCTACAGCAACCAGCTCGTCGCCATGGGCACCATGGCCTATAAGCACGAGAGCATGGCCGGCAATGGCGTGAAGACGACGGCGACACTGTCCAAGACCGCCGTCAATCTGAAGCTCATTCCTGGCGTCGACGGCACGCCCGGCATCTGCCAGCTCGTCGCCTATAATCTCACCGATATCACGGTGAAGGGCTCATGGATCGGTCCGGGCCGCCTGCATCTCGTCCCGCATGTGAATGCGCCGGTCGCCGATCTGCCGGTGCGCCGCGTCGTCGGTGCGCATCATTTCATCGCCGATCTCACTTTGCCTTACGGCCGTGTGCTGCATGACTATCTGAAAGGCTGATCTCGCCTTTCGTATCAAGGCTGTAATACGATTTGATTGATTTCGATCAGGCGATCGATCCGCCCCTCGGCTAAGCCGCCGCAACCGCGCCGCGCGACTGAACGGACTTCGTTCAATCCTGTGCGTCGCGGCTTCGATTGGCTGGCACGGCACCCTGCGCGGCGAAATGAGTTTTCGCTTTTCCGACATAAAGGGATAGATATCTTCTAGGGATATCTCTCTCCCGCGGCGCTCTCTGGCGTCGCGTCCGGACAGGCCTCGCCGAAGAAGGGTTTCGGATCTCGCTCATGGATCTTGCTGTCATCGCGTCGTGGCTTGGCATCTGGCTCGGCGCAATTTGGTGGATTGCCGCCACCGGTCTTCTGGCCCTGACCAGTATCGGCGCGCTGTTGCAACCTTATCTGCAAGGCCGGCGCGCCACGAATAAAGCGCAGCCTGCGATCTCAGCGATTTTGCCGATCAAACTGGCCAATCCAGGTTTCACCGATGCGCAGGCATCGATCTTCGCGCAGCATTATCCCGAATATGAAGTTCTGTTCAGCGCCGCCGAGGCGCAGTCGCCGGCGCTCGACTTGGCGCATCAATTGACGCGCACCCATTCCAATGTGGCGACGCGGATCATGCAGTCGGATTGCGATTTCGCCGTCAGCCCGAAGCTCAACACGCTGGCCGAGCCGCTCGAGGATGCGGCGCATGATTACATCGTGACGAAGGATTCGAACATCATCTTCGATTCCGACACGCTCGCCGCCTATATGCAGAATTTCACCGACGGCGTCGGCCTCGTCGTCGGCGTCCCGATCGCCGAGCGGCCGGAGACTTTGGCCGGCCATATCGAAGCCTTCCTTATCAACGGCCATGCGCGCCTGTTGCTGACCGCCTCCGCGCTCGGCCTCGGCTTCGGTGTCGGCAAGGCGATGCTGTTCCGGCGCAGCGATCTCGTGCGCGCCGGCGGACTTGAGGCGATGGCCTATACGCTCGCGGAAGACACGGCGATCTCGAAAGGCTTTGCCGAACTCGGCTTAAAGACCGTCTTCGCGCATAAGACGCTGCGGCAGATCACCGGCGAGCGCCGTCTTCGCGAAATCTATGACCGGCAGCTGCGCTGGGCGGTGATCCGCCGTGCGCATGAGCCGGTGACCTTTCCGCTGGAACCGCTCTCGAGCCCGCTGCCGGCAGCGATTGCCGCCGCCATTGCCGCACCGCTTGTGGGGCTCTCGGCGTTCGCCGCGTTCGCGCTCAGCCTGATCCTATGGTTTTCCTGCGAGATCGCAGTTGCCTTTTTGAAAGGCTGGGAAGTCTCGCTGTTCTCGCCAGTGGCCTTCATCGGCCGCGAGCTTCTCGCCTTGACGGCGTGGCTGCGGGCCTGGACGACGAAGGATGTGACCTGGGCGAACGGCCGTTTCGACATTTTTAACGGCGCGCGCGAGCCGGCGCCCGTCCTCTCGACGCACACAGATAGGGCGCGCGCCGAAAAACTTTAGCCGCGATGCGAAGCGTCGTCTCAGTAAACGTCCGCGTAAGTCGGGATCATCTCGTCGACGACGCCCTTGGCGCCGGGCACGCCTTCGGCAAGCACTGTCAGCGCCTTGCGTTCCTCGGCCGAGCCGACGAGACCCCAGATGTGGATCTGGCCGCCGGTGACGATCACATTGCGGCTGTCGAAATCCGTCCAGCTTTGTTCGCTGAGACGCTTCAGCACCTCAGTACGGATCGCGCGGTCGCTATCGACTTCGGGCGAGGGCTGCGCCGCAGCGGTGGCGAGAGCCTGGATGAGGTTCCCCCGGCTGACAATGCCAATGAGCTTGCCGTCGCGGACGACCGGCAGGCGCTTGATACGATTGCGCTCCAACAAAGCGGCGACTTCGGCGAGCGGCGTGTCTTCGCTGCAAGTGATGAGTTTCGTCGACATCACCTCCTCGACCTTCTTGCCATGCGCGGCGGCGAATTCAGCCGCGAGCGTCGTCGCCGGCGTTACCGCTTCGAGCCACCAGGGGTGGCGCGGCGCGGTGCCGATTTCTTCACGCTGGAGAAGATCGGCTTCACTGATGATGCCGACGAGATGCTGCTCCGCATCGAGCACGGGCAGAGCGCTGATGTCGCGTTCGACGAGAAGTTTGGCGGCCTCGGCGATATCGGCATCGGGGCCGATCGTGATGACATCCCGCACCATTACGTCCTGCGCCTTCATCTTCGCCTCCTGTCTGCAAATACAGGCGGCATTTTGAGGCGTGAACGCGACAAGGATGCGACGCGCGCCGACGCGGCCGATCGAATAGCACGACTGTGATGGATCGACTGAAGCTTACCGCGGCGCGATATATTGCGTCTTGAAGACGTAGTCCCAATAGGGCGCACTGACGCCATAGGCGCGCGCGGGATCGCGGAAGTGATGCATCATGTGCAGGCGCCGCAGTGTCAGCCCGAGCCTCGTCTTCGGCTCGGCGTGATGCACGTAATAATGCACCATGTCATAGGCGATGTAGCCGATGATGAAGCCCATCAGCAGCGGATAGCCGAGCGGCAGGCCGAAGACGAGCCGGACGACGAGCAGCGCGATCAGCATGATCGGCGCGCTGAGCAGCGGTGGCATCACGAGGCGCAGCGGATCGTTCGGATGGACGTGATGGACGCCATGGATGAGGAAATGCAGTCGCGCGCCCCAAGCTCCCGGCAAGGGTGCATGGAACAGATGGCGGTGGCCGGAATATTCAATCAGCGTCCACGCGAAATAACCGATGAACACGGCGGCGGCGACAAAGGCCACGCTATAGCTTTTGAGGCTCAACCAGGCGAGCAGCACGACGACCGGGCCGTAGCAGATGAGCGGCATCGACCAATGCACGCGCGACATCTTATCGAGCAGGGGATTGTCGAAGAGGCGCGGAGAAGCGGACAGAAATTCCGCTTCATTTGGGCGGCGGCCCGAGGCGTGCTCTTCGCTCGTCGTCATGCGTGGCCCTCTTCTGTGCTGTTTGTTCTCGATATCTTCCTTAACACAGGTCGAAAGGGCCGCAAGGGGCGAGATCAATTCCGGCGCGGATCGCTGGCTTTCTTGCTAACTGTCGGATTTCATGGCCGTTCCCAGCGCGCCGCCGCGTGGTAAGGCTAAAATGACAAAACTGTTTGCGCATTCGTGCATGGCTTCCGGCACATTCTGCGGCATGTTAACGGTGGCCGTGCAGGGAAGGCTGAGGCCTTGAGGGGATGTTCCACATTTTGAGTACCAACGCCGCGGGCCGTGCGGCCGAGACGGTTGCACGCCTTCGCGACATCGCGCCGTGGATCGCCGGCTTTGAAGAGCCGTTGCGCCGCGCGATCGCCGAGACGGCTGCGCCGACCGATGCGGCGCAGCCCGAAGGCTTGCACGCCGAAATCGTGGACGGTCTTGGCGAAGCGCGCCGGCTTGCGAGCCTGCAGCGCTGGCGGGAAGGGCCAGCGGAATGGCGGCGATGGGCTGAATCCGTTCATCGTTTGCAATCGCAGCTTGCGATTGATACGCACGCCGAACGTCTCCTTGCTTGGCTGGCCTTCGCGGATTTTTCGCATCTTGCTTTTCCACACATGGTTGACTTCTGCGCTTTGGAATTTCCAGCGGGCGCATCCTTCGCCGGCGCACAGTTTTTAGCCGATGTCTGGTTCTCGCGAGCACGATTTGGCGGCCCAGCGGATTTTCGCGGCGTTCGTTTCTGCCGCGATGCGTTTTTTGAGCAAGCTTGGTTCAAGGCCCAGGCCGATTTTTGTAATGCGATCTTCTTTGGCTCCGCTCGGTTTTCTGCATGCATTGCGCTCTCTGGCATCGCGGCAGAGAGAAGCGAGTTCGGCAGCGACCTCTGGATCCGCGCGAGCCAGTTCTTCGGTCCGGTGAATTTTGTGCAGAGCCGCATTTCCGGCGAAGCCGGATTCGGTGCGTGCAGTTTTCACGACGTCGATTTTTCCCGCGCGGAGTTCCTAGATAACGCGGGCTTCGAGGAGTCGCATTTTTCTGGCGATGCGAATTTCGAGCATACAATGTTCGGACGCAACGCGCGTTTTGAGCGATCGCATTTTGCAATGCGGCCGCGATTCAAAGCCGCGCGGTTTTTTCGTGCCGGCCATTTCGACGATGCGATGATACCTGTCATGGTTTCGCCCGTCGCAAATAGCCGCGAAGAAATTGAGCGCCGTTTACGATTATCGATGTGTGATTAAATGATTGTCTAACCCTGCGCGTGAAAACTTGCTAGGTTGTGTATGAGGGCGCAGCGTGTGGTTCATTCGGCATTGGTCGGCGCCCGCCAGTCCGAAGGAGCGGGTCGTGAACGAGACGCTATGGGCCGATGTCGACCATTACATCACCGACGTTCTCGTTAAGCCTGATCCGATTCTCGATGCGGCACTCGCGGCGAGCGATGCCGCGGGACTGCCGGCGATTTCCGTTTCGCCAAATCAAGGCAAACTTTTGCAGCTCGTCGCGCAAGCGATAAAGGCAAAGTGCATTCTCGAAATCGGCACGCTCGGCGGCTACAGCACAATATGGCTTGGACGCGCTCTGCCGGAGGGCGGGAGATTGATCTCGCTCGAAGCCAATGAGAAACATGCGACGGTCGCCCGCAGCAATATCGCCAATGCTGGCCTCAACGATAAGATCGAGGTGCGGCTTGGACGTGCCCTCGAAACCCTGCCGCAGATCGCGGCGGAATCGAAAGGGCCGTTTGATCTTGCCTTCATCGATGCCGACAAGCAGAACAATCCAGAATATTTCCAATGGGCGCTGACCTTGTCGCGGCCCGGCAGCCTTATCATCATCGACAATGTCGTGCGCGACGGGGCGGTCGCCAATGTCGCGAGCCTCGATCCTGACGTGCTCGGCGTGCGGCGGCTCAACGAGTTGATGGCCGGCGATCCGCGCGTCTTTGCAACCGCGATGCAGACTGTCGGCATCAAGGGCTATGACGGTTTCGCCGTCGCGCTCGTTCTGACTGTTTAAGCGACGCGACTTATGTGACGCGACGACGTCAAGTCTCGCTGGTCTTCTGATCGAAAATCTTGCGGGCCTCGTCGATCTGCGCCTCATTCGCAAAGGCCCATAAGCCCAATTTCTCGACAGGCTCGCGCAGAGACCGGCCGAGATCGGTCAGCTCATATTCAACGCGCGGCGGAATGGTCGCAAACATGGTGCGCTTGACGAGCCCATCGCGTTCGAGTCCGCGCAACGTCAGAGTGAGCATGCGTTGCGACACGCCACCGATCTTGCGTTTCAATTCATTGAAACGCAGCGGTCCGTCGCCGAGCAGCATAACGACAAGAACGCTCCATTTGTCGCCGATGCGGGCGAGAATCTGGCTGACCTTCTGGCAGCGCTCCGGCAGATGTTTGGTGTCCGCGGCGGGGTGATCGCCGGTTACACCGCTGTTCCCTTGTTTCAAAAATGTGCCTTCTTGCGCGGAATTTGAGGTCATTTATTTAGTGCTGGTCACAAATCTATACCAGAGTGCTCCCATGCCCAAGAACCTCTCCAAGAACCTCCCCAAGAACCTCCTGCACATCGATTCCAGTATTCTCGGCGGCAATTCCGTAAGCCGCACGCTTTCGGCGTCCGTCGTCGCAAAGCTCAAGGTCTCGGATCCGAGCCTTTCAGAGACGTATCGCGATCTCGCGGCTGAACCCATCGGGCATCTTTCAGGTCTTCATCTCGCCGCGGCGCAGGGCCTAGCCGGGCAATTGGATCCGGCGCTCGAACATGACCTCGCGGAGGGCAGCAAGGCGCTCGAAGAATTCTTGGCGGCTGATATCGTCGTCATCGGCGTCGGCTTCTACAATTTCGGCATCGCGAGCCAACTCAAAGCCTGGGTCGACCGCATCGCGATCGCGGGCAAAACGTTCCGATATACCGAGAAAGGACCAGAGGGGCTTGCGGGCGCCAAGCGCGTCATCCTCGCGATTTCGCGCGGCGGCTTCTATGGGCCCGGCACACCGGCGGCCGGCTTCGAACATGCAGAAACTTATCTGCGCGGCGTTTTCGCTTTCCTTGGGGTCACGGATCTTGAGGTTATCGCGGCGGAGGGGGTGGCTGTCGGCCCGGAGCAGCGCGAAGCTTCGGTGAAGGCCGCGCAAGCGCAGATCGCGGCGCTGAAAGCGGCGTGATCAGGAGGCTGCCTTCGCCTTCTTCTGCGCGGCGCGCAGCATGTCGAGACATTCCTTCGAGCCGGCCATATCGAGCGCGGAAAAGCCGTCGTTCTCGTAAGTGAAGTCCGCGCCGGCTTCTAACAGGACTTTGAGCGCCTTCGCCTTGCTGGCGGAGGCGGCATACATGACCGCTGTTGAGCCATTAACGTTCTTATGGTCGAGGTCGGCGCCGGCCTTGACGATCAGCGTGACGATCTCCGGATCGTCGCCGACGCAGGCGAGCCAAAGCGGCTGCGAGCCGTCGGCATTCATCATGTCGACTTTCGCGCCGGCGGCGAGGAGTTCGGCGACGATCGAGGCGGGGCCTAAATGCGCCGCCTGCATGAGCGGTGTCATCTGGTTCTTGCCGACCGCGTTCACGTCGTCTCCCGGATAGCCTTGGGCGACGAGAAAAGCCTGCAATGCGTCGCTCAATGGGGCGCTCATCTGACATCAGCCTTTTGAATTGGCCCAAGCCTCAAAGCCACCGTCGAGGCTGTAGACTTTCTTGAAGCGGAAATCGATGAAGGTCTGGGCGCGGATCTGGCTGGAATTGCCATGATAGCAATAGATCAGCACCGGCTTGTCCTTCGGCGTCGTCATCAGGAAATCGCCGATGTTCGAATCGTTCACGAACTCGGCGCCTTCGATATGGCCTTGCTCGAAGGAGCCCATGTCGCGCGTATCGAGGATCAGCGGCTCGGCCTCTTCAATCAGCTGTTTGGCGAAAGCGACATTGACGCGTTCGAATGCGGGATCTTGTTTTGTTTGTTCTTGGCTCATGGCGGCCCCTCCGGTTTCGCTGCCGCTCGTAACGCCCACGCCTTGGGTGCGGTTGGCGTAAGGCGGCAAAGTTGAGATGCGCGTGTCAGTCAGAGCCTGGCCCACGGTGAAATGGTAGAGCGAGGCGAAATTCGCATCGGCGAGGCCGAGAATTTCGTGAAACGTGTCATCGAAATAGCAGCCGATGCCGGTGCCGCGGAAGCCGAGCGATTCCGCTTCGAGATAGAGCACCTGGCCGATGAGGCCGGCTTCCCAATGCAGATGATTGTAGCGCCAGGGCTCGGCCCGGACGAGCGGTTCGAATTCCGCGAGCATGCCGAGCGCGAAGCAGGCGTCATTGCCGATTGCCTGATGGCAGTGCAGCGTCCGCGCGAATTTCGTGCAATCGCCTTTGAAGAGCCGGAAGAAGTTCAGCTGCGGCGGCACATGTTCCGGCCGCTCCCACAAAAATTCGCTGCGCATCGATTGTCGCAAACGCATTTCCGCGTCGGGATTGCGAACCAAAATATACAATCCCGGCTCAAGCCCATCGACGCGATGGATCATGAAGATCGGATGGACGCGCGGCGCATAGGTCCACACATCCCAAGGCGTGACGGAACGCGCGAGCAGCCGGTCGATGAGATGGTAGAAAGCGCCAGATCCCATGCTCGCGCGGCGGTCGAAAGCCTGCGCGCTGCGCCGGTTCAAGATGACGCTTGCGGCTTTCTCCGGTGAGCCGGCGCCGATGCCCGGATGATTGGCGCGATAGGACGGCTCGGAGACATGTCCCGTCTTCACCGTGGCGGCCGAGGCTTCGTCAATCACCGGCCATTTGTACATGTGCCGAGGATCGAGAATATTCGCGCGGCCAAACCATTCGGAAAAGTTCTGCGGCTGAAAGCCGTGGTCGGTTTGCGACAATGGCGTGGCGATTGACGTCACTTGCGCACCGATCTCGATCTTCAAGATGACATCGGGCACTTCATGTTCGGCGCCGCCGGCAAAATCGTCCGCACGATCGAGGCCGAGGAGGGCAGCAGCATCGGCGCTCGACATGCCTTCGCGCATTGTCACTTTCCACCCAAGCACGGCGGCGGCGTAGCGCAGCGCGCCGATCGCGTGACCGAGATCGAGCTGACAATAGCGATAGGCGCGTTCGCCATATTTCCAGGCTTCGCGCCAATGAATCGAAGAAAGGCCAAGCCACAGACGCGGCGATGTCCCTATCTGCGGCATGAGCTTGGCGCGCAATTCGAGGCTGTGATCGCGGGCGACGTAATGGTGCAGACCATCGGCGATGCCGTCGATGCCACGTGCGAGCACATAGGCTTCGGTCGGATGCAGATTGCCGCTCGACGGATTGCAGCGCAGCGCCCAGCGATCCGGGCCGAATTCCTTCCAAGCCGACAATCCCATCGACAATTGCAGCAGCGCGCCGACGCTGTCCTGCGTCAGCGGCGATGGGATCAGCGCATCCTGTTCGTAAAGGCCGCCGAATGTCGTCGCGAGCGTTTCGGCGGACAATGGCAACAGCTTCTTATCGCTGCCGGAAAACTCGCGAAAGGGATTGGGCTGATCGTCCCAATCGAGCGTTTCAGGACCGGCGGCGAAGCGCTGCAGCGTATGTTTCGTGCGCTGATGATAGGCGAGGATGACGTCCGCGGCCTTGCCTGCGGGAGGAAGCGGCGCGTTCACGACGCGTCCGCCGTGGTTTCGTTCGGCTTGCGCCGGCAGCTTTCGAGATCGGCACCGCGTGCGCGCGAATCCGACAAACCGATCCAATCTTCGATGAGTGCCGCGTCGAAGCCGGTGACCTTGCGGCCTTGCGCTTCGATCAGCGGGCGGCGGATCAACAGCGGCTCTTTCAGCATCAGCGCGATTGCGCTGTCGGCATCGAGCGCTTCGGGATTGATTTCGCCGCTTTTGACGCGCGGCGCCGCCTTGTTGAACCAGAGCGCGACAGGCGTCGTGCCGAAGAACGCGCGCAGCATGTCGCTCGTCCAGGCTTCGGTCAAAAGATTGCGGACATCGAGTTCATGTCCGGCAGCGCTCAGCAGCGCCTTTTGCCGCGTATTGTTGGCACAGCCGGGCTTTTCGTAAAAAATCACATGAGCCATGGGGCGGGTTCCAATACGCGTGGGCAAATCTTGCGTGTTCGCAAGAAAAACGAAAGCAGCGAATGCGACACGATTTGTAGGAGGGCCGTGACCGTTCGTGTGCTGCAATTCGCGCATGCATTGACGATTTGCGCACGCAAGGCCGGCCCGCCGGATGGCCGGCAGGCTGTCCCAATCATCGAAAGCTTACAGCGAGAAATCGCCGAGTTGGACGAATTCCGCCTTCAGCCGGCCAAGCAGCATGTCGACTTTGCGGCGCACGTTCTCGACCGTGTAGGGCTTGACCAAAGCGCCATGCGCGCCGCCGCCCTTTGCCAGCGCCTGCTTGGCGAGCGGATCGTCATTGGTTTCCGCCGCGACGACGATCTTGGCGCTGGGGAATTTCTCTTGGATCTCTTTCAGGATGCCGAGACCCTTCTCCTGCACGACGCCCATGGCCACGATCAGGAGATGCGGGACCAATTTCTCGGTCTTGCCATAGATCGTCTTCTCGGCGCCGGCATAAGCTTCCTCGACAGTCTCGAATTCGTGCGTCTCGTTGTGGTCCTCGAGCATGAACTTCAACACCGTGCCGGTGATCCCGTCGTTCGAGATGATGAAAACCCGCTTGGTTTCGACTCTGCTGTTGTTGTCGACGCCGATTTGCATTGTGACCTCACCGTGGATCCTGGCGCCATTCTGGCGCGGAAATGTGCATTGCGGCGCGGCATGCCTTGCCGACGCCGGCTTTCGCGCCTCCGCCGGGGAGGGCGCGGATTTGGCCTGTATCCTGCCTTTATAATAGCCGCGGGAAGCAAATTCCGTTCCCTCGAAACGGGCAAGCGGCGGTCAGGGCTTGAGCGAGCCTTGTGCCGATCGGGGCTTGGCTCAGGGAATTGGCTCAACGGCTTCCTTCACGCTTTAGCGGAAACGTAGCTGGTGGGCTGGAGCGGGTCAGGCTGTTTTGTTCGTGACAGCTCTATTTCGCCATTCGGCGAGGATGTCGGGTTTGAAACAAGTGAGCCCGAGCCGCATCCGATCCGGAAACGCCTGCATTTTCAAGGCAGTTAAAAATGCCTGAAGGCTGGCACGGTGATTGCGAGTGATGGGGCCGGGGATACGTCGCCTCTTTGGCTAGTGACGTTTCGTGTCCCGCGCCGCCTTTGGCGTCTCAATATCCGAATGATGGCTGAGCGTCCGGGGTTCCTAATTAGGTTTTAAGGCAAAACGGCACTAAGGAGATCTGAAATATGCGCCAGATTGCGTTCTATGGTAAGGGAGGTATTGGCAAGTCCACGACCTCGCAGAACACCCTCGCTTGCCTCGCCCAGGCCGGCCACAAGATCCTCATCGTTGGCTGCGACCCCAAGGCTGACTCGACCCGCCTGATCCTGCACAGCAAGGCCCAGGACACCATCCTCAGCCTCGCCGCTGCCGCTGGTTCGGTCGAAGACCTCGAGATCGAGGACGTCATGAAGGTCGGCTACCTCGACATCCGCTGCGTCGAGTCGGGTGGTCCGGAGCCGGGCGTCGGCTGCGCCGGTCGCGGTGTCATCACCTCGATCAACTTCCTCGAAGAGAATGGCGCTTACGAAGACGTTGACTACGTCTCCTACGACGTGCTCGGCGACGTGGTCTGCGGCGGCTTCGCCATGCCGATCCGTGAGAACAAGGCTCAGGAAATTTACATCGTTATGTCCGGCGAGATGATGGCCATGTATGCGGCCAACAACATCTCCAAGGGCATTCTGAAGTATGCCAACTCGGGCGGCGTCCGCCTCGGCGCGCTCGTTTGCAACGAGCGTCAGACCGACAAGGAGCTCGAGCTGGCTGAAGAGCTCGCCAAGAAGCTTGGCACGTTCCTCATCCACTTCGTGCCGCGCGACAACATCGTGCAGCACGCTGAGCTGCGCCGCATGACCGTTGTTGAATATGCTCCGGACTCCGCCCAGGCTGACCAGTATCGTCAGCTCGCGTCGAAGATCCACAACAACAAGGGCAACGGCATCATCCCGACCCCGATCACGATGGATGAACTCGAAGACATGCTCATGGCCCATGGCATCATGAAGCAGGTCGACGAGAGCCAGGTCGGCGTCGTGGCCGCCGGCTAATTATATTTACCGGCCCCTTCTTCGGGAGGGGCCGGTATCCGGCTTGCATTTTGACGTCAGGAGATTGGCATGAGCCTGTCAGCACCCGAAACAATTGAAGAGATCAAGCAAAGGAACAAGGAACTCATTGCTGAGGTCCTGGAGCACTATCCCGAGAAGAGCCGGAAGAACCGCGCCAAGCACCTCAACCAGTTCCAAGAGGGTGGCAAGGATTGCTCGGTCAAGTCCAACATCAAGTCCGTCCCGGGCGTGATGACCATCCGCGGCTGCGCCTACGCCGGTTCGAAGGGCGTGGTCTGGGGCCCGATCAAGGACATGATTCACATCAGCCATGGTCCGGTCGGCTGCGGCCAATATTCTTGGGCTGCCCGCCGCAACTATTACATCGGCACCACCGGTGTCGACACCTTCGTGACGATGCAGTTCACGTCGGACTTCCAAGAGAAGGACATTGTCTTCGGCGGCGATAAGAAGCTCGCGAAGATCATGGACGAGATCATGGAAATCTTCCCGCTGAACCATGGTGTCACGGTTCAGTCGGAGTGCCCGATCGGCCTCATCGGCGACGACATCGAGGCGGTGTCCAAGCAGAAGTCCAAGGAATATGGTGGCAAGACCATCGTTCCGGTCCGCTGCGAAGGCTTCCGTGGCGTGTCGCAGTCGCTCGGCCATCACATCGCGAACGACGCGGTGCGTGACTGGGTGTTCGACAAGATGGAAGGCAAGCCCTGCCCGATCGAGCTCACCCCCTATGACGTTGCCATCATCGGCGACTACAACATCGGTGGCGACGCTTGGTCTTCCCGCATCCTCCTCGAGGAGATGGGCCTGCGCGTGATTGCGCAGTGGTCGGGCGACGGCACGCTCGCTGAGCTTGAGGCGACCCCGAAGGCGAAGCTGAACGTCCTGCACTGCTACCGCTCGATGAACTACATCTCCCGCCACATGGAAGAAAAGTACGGTGTTCCGTGGGTGGAATATAACTTCTTCGGCCCGTCCAAGATCGCCGAGTCGCTGCGCACGATCGCCAGCCACTTCGACGACAAGATCAAGGAAAATGCCGAGAAGGTCATCGAGAAGTATCGCGCGCTCAGCGATGCGGTCATCGAGAAGTATCGTCCCCGTCTGCACGGCCGCAAGGTCATGCTGTTCGTCGGCGGTCTGCGTCCGCGCCACGTTATCGGCGCTTACGAAGATCTCGGCATGGAAGTTGTCGGCACCGGCTATGAGTTCGGCCATAACGACGACTATCAGCGCACGACCCACTACGTGAAGGACGGCACGCTGATCTATGACGACGTGACCGGCTTCGAGTTCGAGAAGTTCGTTGAGAAGATCCAGCCTGATCTGGTTGGTTCGGGCATCAAGGAAAAGTACGTGTTCCAGAAGATGGGCGTGCCCTTCCGACAGATGCACTCCTGGGACTATTCCGGTCCGTATCACGGTTACGACGGTTTCGCGATCTTTGCGCGCGACATGGACATGGCGATCAATTCTCCGGTGTGGGCGTTGGCCAAGACACCGTGGAAGCCGGCCGCCACGAGCGACGCAGCTACTACCGCGCCCTAGCGTGCGCGTCCGCGCAC
>JBKQRA010000199.1:0-35066 GCA_052144065.1 Methylovirgula sp.
GGTTGGTTCGGGCATCAAGGAAAAGTACGTGTTCCAGAAGATGGGCGTGCCGTTCCGTCAGATGCACTCCTGGGACTACTCGGGCCCGTATCATGGCTATGATGGCTTCGCCATCTTCGCTCGCGACATGGATATGGCGATCAACGCGCCGGTTTGGGGCCTCACCAAGGCTCCGTTCTAATATCCTCGTTCTGCCCTCCCCTTTCGAGGGGAGGGCACCCCGTCGAGGTGCCACCGAGACACATACGCAAAGGACCGTCACATGCCCCAGAACGCCGATAACGTTCTCGATCACTTCGATCTATTCCGGCAGCCGGAATATCGTGAGATGCTCGCGAACAAGAAAAAGAATTTCGAGAATCCCGTGGCCGAGGCTGAATTGCAGCGCGTCGTCGAGTGGACGAAGACCTGGGATTATCGTGAAAAGAATTTCGCCCGTGAGGCGCTGACCGTTAACCCGGCGAAGGCTTGCCAGCCTTTGGGTGCGGTGTTCGCGGCCGTGGGCTTCGAAGGCACGATCCCCTTCGTGCATGGCTCGCAGGGCTGCGTTGCGTATTATCGCTCGCACTTCTCCCGCCATTTCAAAGAGCCGTCTTCCTGCGTGTCATCGTCGATGACCGAAGATGCGGCGGTGTTCGGCGGCCTCAACAACATGATTGACGGCCTGGCCAACACCTACAACCTCTACAAGCCAAAGATGATCTCGGTTTCCACCACCTGCATGGCGGAAGTCATCGGCGACGACCTGAACGCCTTCATCAAGACTGCGAAGGACAAGGGTTCCGTTCCGATGGAATTCGACGTGCCGTTCGCGCATACGCCGGCTTTCGTGGGCAGCCACATCACCGGCTATGACAACGTCATGAAGGGCGTCTTCGAGCACTTCTGGGGCGGCAAGGCCGGCACGGTCGACAAGCTCGTCCGCGAGCCGAACGACCAGATCAACTTCATCACGGGCTTCGACCCCTATACGGTCGGCAATGTTCGTGAGCTGAAGCGCATGTTCGATCTGATCGGCTTCAACTACAAGATCGTCTGTGACAACAGCGATGTGTGGGATACGCCGACGGACGGCACCTTCCGCATGTTCGACGGTGGCACGACCATCGAAGATACCGAGAAGGCTGTTAATGCCAAGGCGACCGTTTCGATGCAGGAGTACTGCACCGAGAAGACGCTGAAGTACATCCGGGAAGAGTGGACCCACGAGACGGTTGCCCTCAACCATCCGATCGGCGTCAAGGGCACCGACGAGTTCCTGCTCAAGCTTTCCGAGCTGACCGGCAAGCCGATCCCGGAGCAACTCAAGCTCGAGCGTGGCCGTCTCGTCGATGCGATTTGCGACTCCAACACGCATATCCACGGCAAGAAGTTCGCGATCTACGCCGATCCGGACATGTGCATTGGCCTCGTTCAGTTCCTCCTCGAGCTCGGCGCCGAGCCGACCCATGTTCTCGCCACCAACGGCAGCCCGAAGTGGGCCGAGAAGGTCGAGAAGATTCTGGCGGGCAGCCCGTTCGGCCAGAACTGCCATGTCTATCCCGGCCGCGATCTGTGGCACATGCGTTCGCTGCTCTTCACGGAGCCGGTGGATTTCCTCATCGGAAACACCTACGGCAAGTATCTCGAGCGCGACACCGGCACCCCGCTGATCCGCATTGGCTTCCCGATCTTCGATCGCCATCACCATCACCGCTACCCGGTGTGGGGCTATCAGGGCGGTCTCAACGTCCTCGTTTGGATCCTCGACCGTATCTTCGAGGTCATCGACCAGAATACGATCGTTCCGGCCTATTCGGACTTCAGCTACGACATCATTCGCTAATATAGCGGTGACGACATAAAGGGACGGCGGGCATCGGACTTTTCGAGTTCAATGGCCGCCGTTTTTTCTTGGTAAACAAGGCCGAAGCGGCATGAGGCCTGCTTAGATCTGCTCAGATATGACAGGAATGCGTTGGCGACGGTCCTCCGTCCGCGCGAGTGGACCGCCGAACAATGCAAATGGCCGAACGCCCTTGAAGCGTGGCGGCGTGGAGGTTCGGAATGAGCTCTGTTTCAGCGACAATTCAAGACGTCTTCAACGAGCCGGCGTGCCCGAAAAACGCCGCCAAGTCGGAAAAAGAACGCAAGAAAGGCTGCACGAAACAGTTGCAACCTGGTGGCGCGGCAGGCGGTTGTGCCTTTGACGGCGCCAAAATCGCGCTGCAGCCGATCACCGACGTCGCCCATCTGGTCCACGGCCCGATCGCCTGCGAAGGCAACAGCTGGGACAACCGCGGCGCCTATTCCTCCGGCTCCACCCTTTACCGCACCGGTTTCACGACCGACATCAACGAGACCGATGTCGTGTTCGGCGGTGAGAAGCGCCTCTACAAGGCGATCAAGGAAATCATCGAAAAGTACAATCCGCCGTCCGTTTTCGTCTACCAGACCTGCGTCCCGGCCATGATCGGCGACGACATCGATGCGGTCTGCAAGGCGGCGTCGAAGAAGTTCGGCAAGCCGATCGTCCCGGTGAATTCGCCCGGTTTCGTCGGTCCGAAGAACCTCGGCAACAAGCTCGCAGGTGAAGCGCTGCTGGCGCATGTCATCGGCACGGTCGAGCCCGAATATACGACGCCTTATGACGTCAACATCATCGGCGAATATAACCTCGCCGGCGAGATGTGGCAGGTCGAGCCGCTACTCAAGGAGATCGGCTTCCGCATCCTGTCCTGCATCTCGGGCGATGCGAAATACACCGATGTCGCGAGCTCGCATCGCGCCCGGGCGACGATGATGGTCTGCTCCAAGGCGATGATCAACATCACCCGCAAGCTCGAAGAGAATTACATCATCCCCTTTTTCGAGGGCTCTTTCTACGGCTTCGGCGACATGAGCGACTCGATCCGCCAGCTCGCCCAGCTGTGCATCGACCGCGGCGCGCCGCAGGAATTCATGGATCGGGTCGAGGCGGTCATCGCCCGCGAGGAGAAACTCGCCTGGGACGAGATCATGAGCTATCTGCCCCGGCTCAAGGGCAAGAAGGTTCTGCTGATCACTGGCGGCGTGAAGTCCTGGTCGGTCGTCGCGGCGCTGCAGGAAGTCGGCATGGAAATCGTCGGCACTTCGGTCAAGAAGTCGACGAAGGAAGACAAAGAGCGCATCAAGGAATTGATGGGCGAAGACGCGCATGCTTTCGACGACATGTCGCCGCGCGAAATGTACAAGATGCTGAAGGATGCGCGCGCCGACATCATGCTGTCTGGCGGCCGTTCGCAGTTCATCGCGCTGAAGGCCAACATGCCTTGGCTCGATATCAACCAGGAACGCCACCACGCCTATTCGGGCTATAAGGGCATGGTCGATCTCGTGAGGGAGATCGATAAGGCGCTCTATAACCCGATCTGGGAGCAGGTCCGTACCCCCGCACCTTGGACCAAGGCGGGTGAAGGCTGGCAGGCGAAGGCTGACGCCGAAGCGGCGCGCGAAGCCGCTGAGCTCGCCGCCGATCCGGCGAAGGCGGAAGCCAAGCGCCGCGCGAAGAAGATCTGCAAGTGCAAGACGGTCGACCTCGGCACGATCGAGGATGCGATTCTCGCGGGTGCGGTCACGCAGGCTCAGGTGATCGAAGTCACCCATGCCGGCAGCGGCTGCACGGGTTGCCGCGGTTCGATCGACGGCATTTTGGAAGATATGGCAGCGAAGGCGGCCTGCGGCGAAGTCGTGGAGCTCGATCCGATGCAAGCCGAGGAGAAGCGCCGCGCCAAGAAGATCTGCAAGTGCAAGGAAGTTGCGCTCGGCACTATCGAGGACGTCGTTCGCGCCAATGGCCTGACGACGGTCGCTGAAGTGTCGGCCGCAACCGAAGCCGGCACCGGCTGCGAAGGCTGCTGCGAGGATATTGAAGAGATCCTCGACGCGCTCGTTGCGCCGGCCGAAGAGGCTCCCATCGCTGTCGCCGCGGAGTAAATAAATGGCCGTCGTCAACGTCACCAAGAAGGCCTGCACGGTCAATCCCCTGAAGATGAGCCAGCCGATCGGTGGCGCACTCGCCTTCATGGGGATCAAGGACGCCATGCCGCTGTTCCATGGCTCACAAGGCTGCACCTCTTTCGGGCTGGTGCTCTTTGTGCGCCATTTCAAGGAAGCGATTCCGCTGCAAACGACGGCGATGAGCGAAGTCGCCACCGTGCTCGGCGGCTATGAGAATGTCGAGCAGGCGATCGTCAACATCTCGAACAAGCAGAAGGCGCGTCTGATCGGCATTTGCTCGACCGGCGTCACTGAAACCAAGGGCGATGATGTCGATTCCTACATCAAGCTCGTGCGTCAGCAGCATCCGGAGCTGGATGACGTCAAGCTCGTCTATGTCTCGACGCCCGACTTCAAGGACGCCTTCCAGGACGGCTGGGACAAGACGGTCGCCAAGGTCATCGAGACCCTGGTGAAGAAGCCGGCCGAAGACGTCGTGCGCAATCCGAAGAAGATCGTCGTGCTGCCGGGCAGCCATCTCACGCCCGGCGATCTCGACGAGCTGCGCGACATCATCGAAGCCTTCGGCATGGAGCCTTATTTCCTGCCGGATCTCGCGGCTTCGCTCGACGGGCATATCCCCGACGACTTCACGCCGACGACGCTTGGCGGCATCTCGCTCGAAGAGATCGCGGATCTTGGCGATGCCTCTTATTGCATCGCGATCGGCGAACATATGCGCCGCGCGGCGGAAGCCTTTGAGAAGAAGGCGGGCGTGCCGTTCCGTCTGTTCGACCGGTTGATCGGTCTGCTGCCGAACGATGCGTTCATTGCGCATATTTCGGAGATCAGCGGCAAGGACGTTCCGCTGAAATTCAAGCGGCAGCGCAGTCAGATGGTCGATGCCATGCTCGACGCCCATTTCCATATCGGTGGCAAGAACATCGCCATCGGTCTGGAGCCGGATTTCCTCTACGATCTGTCGAGCTTCCTCGTCGAAATGGGCTGTCATATCCAGGCGGCGGTGTCGACGAACAATCTGCCGATCCTTGAAAGAGTGCCGGCTGAATCGGTTCTCGTCGGCGATCTCGAAGATTTGGAAACCATGGCGCCGGGTGCCGATCTTCTCGTCACCCATGCGCATGGGCGCCAAGCCTCGGAGCGGCTGCATATTCCGCTCTTCCGCATCGGTCTGCCGATCTTCGACCGTTTGGGCGCAGCGCATATCACTGCGGTGGGCTATCGCGGCGGCCGCGACCTGCTGTTCGATTTCGCCAATATGTTCATCGCCAATGCCCATGTGGCGAAGCCGGACAGTTGGTATCCACATCCCCAGGTCGCGGGGGTGAGCGAGACCGAGCATGCGCCGGTATCAACAAGTCATCACTGAGTGACAGGCCAGTAAAACAGGACAAAAAGGAGGCCTTAATGAAAGTCGCTTTTGCTACCCAGGACCTTGAAAGGGTCGACGCGCATTTCGGCTGGGCGAAGAACATCGCGATCTATGATGTTTCGCCGGCGGGCAATCAATTCCTCGAAGCGATCGAGTTCAACGGCGATCTGCAAGAGGACGGCAATGAGGACAAGCTCGAGCCGAAGATCAATGCGATCAAGGATTGCGCGATTCTTTACGTCGCCGCGATCGGCGGCTCCGGCGCGGCGCGCGTCGTTGCCAACAATATCTTCCCGATGAAGGTGAAGGAGCCTGAATCGATCGCCGACCTTTTGGACAAGCTGCAAGATGTTCTGAAGGCGCCGGCCCCGCCGCCGTGGCTGCGCAAGGCGCTGGCCAAAGGCCAGGAAAAAGAAGTCGACTTTGATGACGAATGAGGTGTGAGATGGCTGAGGTCGCGGAAGTCCAGACGAAACCGGCGGCAGCCGATTCGGTTTTTGTCAAAGAACTCATCAAGCAGTGGCGCGCGCAGGACATGCATGGCGCCTGGGACGGCAAGACGGATCTCGATCTGCTTGAGCCCTACATCGTCGACAAGAAGAAGCGGAAAGAGATCCCGCTTGTCGGCGACCCGGATCCGGAGACGATCTGGCGGCTTGAGCTGTTCTACAATGCGGTGGGTCTCTCGATCGAGAAGCAGACCGGCTGCATGGTCACCCCGATGATGAAGATGTCGCATGAAGGTTTCGGCCGTCTGGTGCTGATGGCTGGCCGTCTGATCGTCGTCAACAAGATGCTCCGCGATGTGCATCGTTATGGCTACGACAGCATGGAAAAGCTTGCGGACGAAGGCGAGAAGGCCGTCGCTGCCGGTGTCGACATGATCACCAAGTTTGGGGATGTCGCGCGTTACTGAGGGGCGACGAGGACACAAGGAGAAGATCGACGCATGAGCGACGTGGACACTTTGAAGGCGGAGATCAAGAAGCTCTCCGCCCAGGCCATGCAGGCCAAGATGGATCTTCACGATCTGTCTGAAGAACTGCCGATCAACTGGCAGCAGATTATGACTGTGGCGCAGAAAGCGCATACCGCTTTCGAAACGCTCGAAAGCAAGCGAGCTGAACTGAATTCTTTGTCGGCCTAGCCAGGCCGACATCCGAAAGGAACACTGCGATGGCTGACATTAAGAAGGACACGCGCGACGGCCGCAAATGGGAGCCGGATTTTCTCGTTGCGATCGATCCGGAGACCTGCATCGGCTGCGGCCGTTGCTACAAGGTCTGCGGCCGCGATGTCATGACGCTGAAGGGCGTCAACGAGGATGGCGAGATCGTTCCGCTGGAAGACGAGGACGATGACGACTTCGATCGCAAGATCATGGCGATGAACGACATCGGTGCTTGCATCGGCTGCGGCGCTTGCGCCCGCGTCTGCCCGAAGGATTGCCAGACCCATACGCGCGCGAGCGAACTCGAGCCGATGGAGGCGTAAGCCATGCTCGGTACGACGACGCATCCCGTCGTCGAGACCGGGCCGGCATCGCTGGGGGAGGGTGCTGCAGGTCTCGACGACACCTTCGATCGCGAGCTCATGTCGCATCTGTTGCGGCATGCGGCGCGCGCTGCGGAGGCGGCTGGGCAACCAGTCGAAAAGCAGCTTGGCGTGACGCACAGCCAGCTTGCGACAATCGCGGCTTATGCCGGCGTCGACGATACTGCCCTGATCGCGAGCGACGGTACACCGTCGCCCGACGACGAAGAGCTGATGCTCCGAGAACTCTTGTTGCGGCATCGCTCGCAGCCGGGCGACATCGGCGAATGGTTGGCTTGCATCATCGCGCGGCGTGCGATGGAGCCGAACCATCTGTGGGAAGATCTGGGCCTGCCGGAGCGGCCCGACCTCACGAAATTGCTGCTGCGTCACTTTCAGACACTCGCCGCCAATAATACGCGCAATATGCGCTGGAAACGGTTCCTGTACCGGGCGATCTGCGAGGCGGAAGGCTTCACTATGTGCCCTTCGCCCACCTGCGACGCCTGCTCGGAATTTCACATTTGCTACAGCGCGGACGACGGACCGTCGGCACTGGCGCGCAATGGCCGGGAGGCCAAAGCCATCGCGGCTGAATGAGGCCGGCAGACTTTTAGAATGGCGTGCGATCGGGGGTTGGGCTTTGCCCATTCAAAGGCTTACATCGCCGTTTTGCGACGCAGGCCCGTTCCCCTTTCGGCATAGATCTGGCGCGCTGCCCAGCTGGGCAGCGCCTCGGCGGCGACTGTTTCGCCGCATCGAGGCGGATAGGCGCCGTCCGACATGCGGCGAGGCTTGTCGGGATCATGACATGCGTGCGGAACGAAAGTTCCGGAATATCAACGGAATCGGCCATATGGCATAGTGCTTGCTTGATTGGCCATCAGTCTTGCGACGGAGGACCTCCATGATTTCTCTTACCGACACTGCGCTCGTTGCGGTGAAAAACGCCATTACCCGCTCCGGTAAGGACAATGCTGGGTTTCGCGTGAAGGCGGATGCCGGCGGTTGCGCAGGCTACAAATATCAGATCGGCCTCGACACCAATGTCGCCGAAGGCGACGAGGTGATCGACGCCGGTGACGATGTGCGTGTTTTCGTCGATGCGGCCTCGCAGACCCTGCTGGCCGGGATGGTGATCGATTTCGTCGAAAGCCTGGAAGGCGCTGGCTTCGTTTTTGAAAACCCCAACGCACAGAGCACCTGCTCCTGCGGCAAGTCCTTCGGCTGAGGAGCCAGAGATGTTGAATACTGCGAACGGACAAGCCAAGCCGGCCGATGAAGCTCCTGTTGAAGCGGCTGCTGGCGACGTGGCCGCTGCCGCACCTCTCGATGCGGCGGCTGCCCATCGTCTGACCATCCAGACGGCGCTTGACTCGATCCGTCCCAATCTCAAGCGGGATGGCGGCGACTGCGAACTCATCGATGTGCAGGGCGACAAAGTCTATGTGAAGATGGTCGGCGCTTGCTCCGGCTGCCAATTGTCGAACCTCACGTTGAACGGCGTCCAAGCCAAGCTCGTCGAAGCGACGGGCCGTATGATCCGGCTGATCCCGGTGGGGCATGGGGGCTTGCCGAATCTTTGACGTACAAAGCCTCATGGATGAGCGGCGGCGGCCTGGACCGGTCGCCGCTCAGGGGCTTCTGCGGTCCCGGCCGCGACTATTCCCGGCATCTAGGAATGGGCGTGCGTCTGCTTTGCGGCGCATATGTCCGTGGATGAGGTGAGCCTGCTATGACGGACGGCCCCCAGAACGCGGCCTGGATAGGACGCAAGGCGCTCGTGCTCAACGACACGACGCTGCGCGACGGCGAGCAGGCCCCGGGTGTTGCCTTCAGCATTGACGAAAAAGTTCTCATTGCCCGCGCATTGGCGAGTGCGGGCGTTCCCGAGATCGAGGTCGGCACGCCGGCGATGGGCGGCGAGGAAGTCGCTGCCATCGCTGCCATCGTTGCCGAGCGCTTGCCGATCCGCGCCATGGCCTGGTGCCGCATGGTGCGCTCCGACATCGACGCCGCGGTGGCATCGGGCGTCGCCATGGCGAATGTCTCGGTGCCAGTTTCCGACATTCAGCTTGCCGCCAAATTCGGCGCGGGCCGCGCGCATGCTCTGTCGTTGATCGATAAGATGGTGCCTTATGCGCGTGACAAAGGTCTCGACGTCGCGGTCGGCGGCGAAGACGCTTCGCGCGCCGACATGGATTTCCTCCTCGAAGTGATGGAGCATGCGGCCAAGGCCGGCGCGTGCCGCTTCCGTTTCGCCGATACGCTCGGCGTGCTCGATCCTTTCAGCACTTTCGCCAAGATCGAACGGCTGCGCGCTGCCACCGATCTGCAGATCGAAATTCACGCGCATGACGATCTCGGCCTTGCGACGGCCAATACGCTCGCGGCAATGAAGGCCGGCGCCGATCATGCGAGCGTCACGGTCGTAGGACTCGGCGAGCGTGCCGGCAATGCGCCGCTCGAAGAAGTGGCCGTCGCGCTGGCGACGCTTTACGGCGTCGAGACGGGCGTCGATCTGCGCAGCCTGTCCGGCGTCGCGCAACTCGTGACCGCCGCAGCGGGACGCTCCATCCCCGAGGCGAAGGCGATCGTCGGCGATGTCGTCTTCACCCATGAATCCGGCATTCATGTCGACGGTCTTCTGAAAGATCGGCGCTGCTATGAGGCGCTTGATCCGGAGCTGCTCGGCCGCCACCATCGCCTCGTGCTCGGCAAGCATTCGGGGCTCGGCGCAGTGATCAATGCGCTGAAGGAATTGGGCCTCGAAGCGACGCCCGAACAAACGAAATTCATTTTGCAGCAGGTCAAGACGCATGCGGAGCTGACCAAAGCGCCGGTGCCGAGTGCCATGCTGCGGCTCTTCTTCGAAGAGTCTCTGGACGCAACGCTATCGTCGCGGTTGAGGCGGGCGCAGCAGACGCCAGCCCTGTCGCATTGAAGGATGCCCCGATGAGCGAAGTCGCCGCCGCCGATATTGCCGCCGAGGAGAGTGGCACAAGGCCGAGTTTCTGGCGGCTCGTCGCCGAGGATCTCAGCTGTGTCCGGGCCCGCGATCCGGCGGCGCGCAATACGATCGAAACGCTGATCACCTATCCCGGCATCCATGCCATCATCTGGCATCGCTTGGCGCATATTTTATGGCTGCGCAATTTCCGCTTCGCCGGACGCTTCATTTCCTGGTTCGCGCGGCTCGTTTCGAACATTGACATTCATCCCGGCGCGACTATCGGTCGCCGTTTTTTCATCGACCATGGCGCCGGTGTTGTGATAGGCGAAACGGCGGTGATTGGTGATGACGTGACGCTTTATCATGGCGTCACTTTGGGTGGCGTGTCGTGGAAGCCCGGCAAGCGTCATCCCACCCTTGAAGACGGCGTGCTGGTTGGTGCGGGCGCCAAGATTCTCGGGCCGATCACCGTGGCGCGGGGCGCGCGGATCGGCGCGAATTCCGTCGTCATAGAGGACGTGCCGCCGGGCGTGACGGTGGTTGGCATTCCGGGCCGCATCGTTCGTGATACGCGTGAGCGGCGCAAGCTCGCCGGCGGACGTATCGATCTCGAACATCATTTGATGCCGGATCCGGTTGGCGACGCGATCACCTTGCTTTTGGATCGCATTGAATTTCTTGAGGCGCGCTTGTCTCATTTGCAAGGAGAGGTCACGGGTCGCGTTCGTAGCGCGCGGGCAGCGACCGCAGTTGAAGAGAGATTGGTGAAATGAGCGAGATACTGAAGAAACTCAACACGCTCGGCTCGGCAGAGGAATTTTTCGACCTGCTCGGCGTTCCTTATGAGCAGACCAAGGTCAATGTCGTGCGCATGCATATCATGAAGCGCATGGGCCAATATCTCGCGAGCGAAGATTTCGAAGGTGCTTCCGAGGAAGAGGTCAAGGAACGTTGCCAGGCGACCCTGGCCAAAGCCTATGAGGATTTCCAGAAATCGGATCCTCTGCAGGAACGTGTCTTCAAGGTTTTGAAGGAAGCGGCTCAGCCGAAAGCGGCGTCGACACCGAAGATGGTGCCGTTCAACGACCTTTTGAAATAAGCGGCGGAAACGCCAAACCGGTGAGGCCTTTGCTCAAGATTTGAGCATGCGAGCGATATGGATCGTTCGATAGGGCCGGCCCAATCCGGTCGGCCGTGGCCTGAAAGTTGCCTAGTCGACCCCAATAAGAACAGGACAGGATCAATGCATATCGTTGTATGCATCAAACAGGTTCCCGATTCAGCGCAGATTCGTGTGCATCCAGTCACGAACACGATCATGCGCCAGGGCGTTCCGACGATCATCAACCCGTATGATCTTTTCGCGCTCGAAGAAGCGCTGCGGCTACGCGACAAGCATGGCGGTGAAGTCACCTGCGTCACCATGGGTCCGCCCATGGCCGATAATGCCTTGCGCAAATGCCTAACCTATGGCGCGGATCGCGCTGTCTTACTCACCGATCGTTTCATGGCCGGTGCCGACACGCTCGCGACCTCTTATGCTTTGGCCCATCTGATCAAGAAAGTGTCCGAGGAATGGGGGGCGCCCGATCTTGTCTTCTGCGGCAAGCAGACGATCGACGGCGACACGGCGCAGGTCGGTCCGGGCATCGCGAAGCGCCTCAAGCTGTTGCAGCTCACCTATGTCGCGAAGATCGAGGAATTCGATCTCGAGAAGCGGGAGATCACCATTCATCGGCGCGCCGAAGGCGGCATTCAGGTCCTGAAGACCAAGCTGCCGTGCCTGGTGACGATGCTCGAAGGCACCAACGAGATCCGCCGCGGCACAATGGAAGATGCGCTGCGTGCCGCGCGCACGCAAATCATCACCTGGAATGCGGCGGCCGCCGGCATCACCGATCTCGCCTTCTGCGGCTTGAAGGGTTCGCCGACCATCGTGAAGAAGGTCTATGCGCCGTCGCCGCGCGCCGAGAAGGCGCATCAGATTGCCGTCGAGGATCAATCGATGGAACAGATTTGCGAGGCCTTGATTGGCGAAGTCGTGAAACGACAGCCGGGCCTGGAAAAAGATCTGCTGAAGACTGCGTAATAAAGACCATCGAATATAATTGAGAAAGTAAGGACGCCGACAATGAACGATAAGGCTCCCGCGCCCGCGGCATCCGCTGGCGGCAGTCGTGCCTCAACAAAGAAAGAGCTGCCTGAGCATCTCAAGAGCTATAAGCATGTCTGGGTTCTGGTCGAACTCGAACGTGGCGTCGTGCATCCCGTTTCATGGGAGCTGATGGGCGAAGGCCGCAAGCTCGCGGACAAACTCAAGGTCGATCTTTGCGGCGTCGTTCTCGGGCCGCCCGGCGGCACCGACAAGGCGGTTGCCGATTGCTTCGGCTTTGGCGCCGACGTCGTCTATGTCACTGAGCATCCGGTGCTCTCGGACTATCGCAACGAGCCTTATACGAATGTCGCGACCGAGCTCGTGAATAAATATCAGCCGGAGATCCTGCTGCTCGGCGCGACCAATCTCGGCCGCGACCTCGCCGGCTCCGTCGCCACCACGCTGCTCACCGGCCTCACGGCGGACTGCACCGAACTCGAAGTCGATGCCGACGGTTCGCTCGCGGCGACCCGGCCGACATTCGGCGGCTCGCTGCTTTGCACGATCTACACGCTGAACTATCGGCCGCAGATGGCGACCATGCGGCCGCGCGTTGCTGCCGTGCCGGTCTATGTTCCGGGCCGCAGCGGCAAGGTCATCCGTCACGAAGTCTCGCTGCCCGAAGACGATATCGTCACCAAGATCCTCGCCTTCCTGCCGGATGCGACGAGCAATAAGTCGAATCTTTCTTATGCGGATATCGTCGTCGCCGGCGGTCTCGGCATGCAGAACGCCGAGAACTACCAGCTGATCCGTCATCTCGCGGGCGTGCTTGGCGCCGAATGGGGCGGCTCGCGTCCGCTCGTGCAAAAGGGCTGGATCGACTCCGATCGGCAGATCGGCCAGACCGGCAAGACGATCCGGCCGCGGCTCTACATAGCCGCCGGCATTTCGGGCGCGATTCAGCATCGTGTCGGTGTTGAAGGCGCCGATCTGATTGTCGCGATCAACACCGATAAAAATGCGCCGATCTTTGATTTCGCGCATGTCGGCATCGTCGCCGATGCGACCAAGGTGTTGCCGGCTTTGACCGAGACCTTCCGTAAGCGTCTCGGCGCGCCCACCCTTTCCGCGGCCGAATAGGAGGCTCCCATGGCAGACGAAAAATTTGACGTCATCGTCGTTGGGGCGGGTCCTTCGGGCAATGCCTGTGCGTTGACGCTGGCGCAGCGCGGCCTCAAGGTGCTGCAGCTCGAGCGCGGTGAATATCCGGGCTCCAAAAATGTGCAGGGTGCGATTCTCTACGCCAATGCGCTGGAGAAGCTCATCCCTGACTTCCGCGAGGATGCGCCGCTCGAGCGGCATATCATCGAACAGCGCATTTGGATGATGGACGACCGCTCCTATTGCGGCGCGCATTATCGCTCCGACGATTTCAACGAAGAGAAGCCGAACCGCTACACGATCATCCGTGCGCAGTTCGACAAATGGTTCTCGAGGCGTGTCGTCGCCTCGGGTGCGCTCGTCATTTGTGAGACGACGGTCACCGAGCTCGTGCGCGACGGCAATGGCAAGGTGATCGGCGTCAATACGGACCGCATGGGCGGCACCATCTATGCCGATCTTGTGGTTCTGGCTGAAGGCGTCAGCGGCCTCGTCGGCACGCGTGCCGGCCTGCGTTCCGTGCCGAAGCCCGATACCGTCGCGCTGGCGGTGAAGGAAATGCACTTCCTGCCGCGCGAGACGATCGAAGCGCGCTTCAATCTGCAAGGCGATGAAGGCGTCGTCATCGAAACGGCCGGCACCATCACCAAGGGGATGACCGGCACCGGCTTCATCTACACCAACAAAGAATCGATCTCGATCGGCATCGGCTGCCTGATCTCGGACTTCGCCGAGAAGCAGGTAACGCCCTACGGCCTGCTCGAAGCCTTCAAGCAGCATCCGTCCGTCAAGCCGCTGCTCACCGGATCGGAAGTGAAGGAATATGCCGCGCATATGATCCCTGAGGGCGGCTACAAGGCCATCCCGCAGCTCTTCGGCGACGGTTGGCTGATCGTCGGCGACGCCGGTCAGTTCGTGAATGCCGTGCATCGCGAAGGCTCGAACCTCGCCATGACGACGGGCCGCGTGGCCGCTGAAACCATTGCCGATTTGAAGGCCAATGGCTGGGCGATGACCGCCTCGAACCTCGCCACCTATAAGGCGCGGCTTGATGATTCCTTCGTCATGAAGGACATGAAGAAATATAGAAATCTGCCGAACGTGCTGCACAACAAGCACCTGTTCACCACCTATCCGCAGCTTCTGTCCAAGGCCGCGCAGACCTGGTTCCGGGTCGACGGCGTCGACAAGAAGTCGAAGGAAAATCAGATCGTGAAGTCCTTCTTCTCGACGCGAAAGGTGAAGGGCCTGCTGGGCGACGTAATCGGCATGGCTCGTGCATGGCGATAGGCACTTAAGGGTGCTGAGGCGGCGGTTGCCGCCTCTTCAGAGCCGATTTCTCAGCGAAGACGGCCGTTCAGGCCGCGGAGCCCGGGAAAACCAGCTCTCCATCGGCATATTGGAAGCGCCCGCGCCGGAAATGCGACAGAAGCGTTCCGGCCAAGCTGTCACACTTAGGAGCGAACCATGAGTTCCGACGCAAATGTCCGAGTCGAGGACAAGCTCTTCCAGAATCGCTATCTGGTCGATGCCGGGCGTCCTCATATCACAGTGACACCGCATGAGGTGCCGTCGCCGCGGCTTCTCGCCCTGACGCGGATCTGCCCGGCTGGCTGCTATGCGCAGGTCGACTCGGGCCAGGTGGAAATCACCACCGACGGCTGCGTCGAATGCGGCACCTGCCGTGTCGTCGCCGAGCCCTATGGCGAGATCACCTGGAACTATCCGCGCGGCGGCTACGGCGTTCTCTTCAAATTCGGCTAGGCCGCATTTGCGAATTGCGAGCGGAGCGAGGCAGTCCATGTGGCTGATCCACTGGCGTGCCGCGATCGATTGATTCGTCGCTTTGCTTCTCGTACTGACGCTCCATTATCGCGCCACCTTCGCGCGCCGCAGCAGCCGCCCATAGAGCAGGGCGGCCTTGGCGTTGAGCGCCGTGACCTCGCCGCCAAAACCGAAGCGGCGCCGGGCGCTCCTCCATTCGTTCTCCAATAGATGTTCCGCCACGGCGATCAGCCGCTCCGGCCTCGCACTGGCGAGGCCCGGCGCGAGCGCCTCCATCTGCATTGGCCAGCGCGCAAATGCTCGCGCGCGGCGCTTCAAAAGATGCACGGCGCTGCGGCGCGCCTGCACACTGATCGCATCGAGCGCGGCAGCATAGGCGTCTGGCTCGGCCGCGGGCTGAAGACAATCGGATGAAGGAAGGATCATAGCGCTCTCGCGAAAGACGAGAGCAGGCTATTCGGTATCTATACCGATATCAAGGTAATGCTACCTGACTGTTGCGCGGCGTGGCCTTGTCGAAATACTGCCACTGGCCGGACCGGACGACCGCTTGCACCGCCGCCGCCCAGACGATTTCGATGCCGCGGATCGGTTCGGCATTGTGGCTTTCGAGGTCGTAAGTGCCCGCGACGGCGCCGCGCCGCACGCGTTTGAGATAGCGGCGACCATCGCCGGTGCGCACCGCAGCTTCGCGGCCGACGACCAATTCGGGGTCTACGGTCTGCTTCCAACAGATGATGACATCGCCCGCATCGTAGCGCGGCCACATGCTTTCGCCTTCGACTTCGAAGGCGATCGTGTCTTCCGGAATCGGAAATGGCACGGTGATTTCGAACAGTCCTTCCGGCGGGATTTGCTCATATTCCGGCAGGATCTCCGCGCCCGCGCCGATTTTTCCGACGACCTTTGCAAGCGTACCGGTGCCCGGTTCGCCGACGCCTTCCAACAGCCAAGCCGCGGAGGTTTTCAGCACAGGTGCGAGCGCGATCAAGGTCTCGGTCGTAATACCGCGCCGATCGCCGCTTTTGACAGCCCGTTTCAGATTGCGAATCGCATCAGGCTTCTTCGCCGCCAGTGACGCTGCGTGGGCCGAAAGTCCCAGCAGCTTCAGACGGCTTTCGATCCGACCGAGGACGTCTTCGAGATCCATAAGCGTCAGACTGGCCCGTTTGTAAAATTATGCACCTGGTATTTTTACCGTTGACATAAAGGTAAAACTACCTAATATTTCCTCATCGCAGGGGAAATATCATGCCGAAAACCAAGACCATCTGGACCTCGGATCGCATCGCCCGGTTGGGATTCCTGGTCGGGCAGGGCTTTGCGGCCAAGCGGATCGCGGATGATCCGCTGATCGCCTCGACACCGAACAATGTGCATCGCCAGGCGCAGCGCTTCGGGCTCGCCTTTCGTGAGGCGATGACACTCCGCCTGCCGCCGGAAGCTGCCGCCCGCTACGACGCTGCGGCGGAAAAGCGTGGTCTCACGCGCGAAGCGCTCATCAAGCTCCTCGTCATGACAGCCGCTGGCGAGCCGCATCTCCTCGACAATATTCTCGACGATGGAGTGTGAGCGATGGACGATGATCAAAAGATCAATGCGCTCGAGCGGCCCTATGCGCCGGAAAATGACGCGATCCCTTTGCGCTGGGAGGCGGAACATGTCGGCCGGCGCCTCGTCAAAGCCTTCGTCACGCTCGATCGCCTGCCGAAAGCGCGTGGACCGCGCGAGCCCGGCGGCCATTGGCCGCTGCATGCGGTCGAATGGGTGGATCAGCTTGCGCAAGCCGAGCTTGGCGCCGAGGAAAAACGCCTGCGCGACATCGATCAGAATCGCACGATTGTGCGGCCCTCGTCAGCCGAGATTGCGCAGATGGAGGCGGCGCTCGATTGGCTGCGCGAATTGCGCAATGTCGATTCCGACATGGCGCTTGTCGCGAGCCTGTGGGCGCTTTGCAGCGCGCGGCATCGGTCGGTGCGGCGGCTTTGCGCCAAGAAGCAATGGGCACCTTATACCTTCTACCGCAAGCGGACGAAGGCGCTAGCCTATCTCGCCGATTGGCTCAATGCGCGCAACGTGCGAGTGTTTTGAATCCCTCACCCTGAGGAGCCGCTGCAAGCGGCGTCTCGAAGGGCGAGGGGTAATTGCTGTTCTACGAAGTCTTTCGCCCATCCTTCGAGACGCAGGCTACGCCTGCTCCTCAGGATGAGGCGCGCGCTTGTGATCGTTAATGCGCGGGCCTGTCGCGCTAAAACTGCCTTCTCGCCAACAGCTTCTTTACCTTTCCGCGCTAGCGTGCCCATACACCGCATCAGGTGAGTTTGAGTCATGTCGCGCGTTCTCTTCATCCTGCTGATGGCTTTCACTCTTCCGAGTTTTGCGCATGCGCAAGAGGCGGAGGCGGCGACCGCTGCGCAGACGAAGCCTGTTCCCGTGCTCGACGTTCTTTCCATCTATCGCGATCTTAACGACATGTGCCACAACCGCACCGGCGACGGCATGCATATGATGCAGGCGTGTCATACGCGCGAAAAAGTCAGCCGCATTCTGAACGGCATGGGCTATTGCTTCGGCGTCAAGGGTCAGGATGTCGCCGATATGCAATGGCATAAATGCACGACGAACGAGCTCTTCTAAAGCCGCATCATTCGATCGCTTGATCTGATAAATGGCGCGCTTCGATCAAGGTACGAAAGCGCAAAACAGCCCTTTGCCGATCGATTGACTTTGCGATGATTTGCGACGCATATACGCGCATCGACAGCGCCACATCCATGCGCCGTTCGCTTCCAAAGGCTGCCCCATCCGGGCGGCCTTTTTGTTTCTAAGCATGATAGACGGGGCCGTGCATGGTGAGATTCAGCGCGGGCCAGGAACGCGCGCGGCGTCTTCTTGAAGCGCCGCAGCGCTATTCCTGTCTTGCCGGCGGCACGCGCTCGGGCAAAACCTTTCTCATCGTTCAGGCCATCATCGCGCGGGCGCTTGCAGCGCCGCATTCGCGGCATGCGATCCTGCGCTTCCACGCCAATGCGGCGCGCGCGTCCATCGCGCTCGATACGCTGCCCAATGTCATGCGGCTCTGCTTTCCGCGCATGAAGCTGAAGGAGCACCGGCAGGACGGTTTCTTCGAGCTGCCGAATAAATCCCGCATCTGGATCGGCGGCCTCGACGACAAGGAGCGCGTCGAGAAGATCCTCGGACTGGAATATGTCAGCATCTTTCTGAACGAGGCCTCGCAGATCCCTTATGCGTCCGCGCTGATCGCCTTCACACGGCTCGCCCAGTCGGTGCATGGCTTATCGCAACGCGCCTATGTCGATCTCAATCCGACGAGCAAAGCGCATTGGACCAATCTTCTCTTCGGCGACACAAGCGCGATCCCGTCTCGATGCAGCCGGTCGCGGATCCTGAGAACTACGCCCGCGTCTTTCTCAATCCGCCCGACAATGCGGACAATCTCTCGACGCAATTTCTCGAAAGCCTGGCGCATCTGCCCGAGCGTCAGCGCAAGCGCTTCTTCGAAGGGGTTTATGTCGACGAGCTCGACGGCGCGCTTTGGAGCTATGAGCTGATCGAGGCCTGCCGCTGCGAGCCAGGCGACATCGCCGAAGACAAGCGCGCCGCCGTCGTCGTCGCGCTTGATCCGTCAGGCGCTGCCGGCCGCGACGATCTTGCCGCCGACGAAATCGGCCTCATTGTCGCCGCGCGCGGCACCGACGGCGATTGCTATATTTTGGCCGATCTCTCCTGCCGTGAGGCGCCAGCCGTCTGGGGCCGTCGCGCGGTGACGGCCTTCCATGAGTTTCGTGCCGACTGCGTCGTCGCGGAAGGAAATTTCGGCGGCGAGATGGTGCGCGCGACGATCCAGGCCGCCGATCCCAATGTGCCGGTCCGGCTTGTCACGGCAAGCCGCGGCAAGGCGGTGCGCGCCGAGCCGATCTCGGTGCGCTATGCGCAGCGGCAAGTGCATCACGCCGGGCGCTTTGCCAAGCTTGAAGACCAGCTCTGCGCGTTTACCTCCGCGGGCTATGGCGCGAGCGGCAGCCCCGATCATGCCGATGCGGCGATCTGGGCGCTGACCTATCTTTTCGAGCTCGGCGACGGTCTGGGCATCATCGAGTTCTATCGGCGTGAATGGCTTCGCACCTTGGGACGAAGGCGCTGTCATGCCGGCTCTGCCCGAAGCCGAACTCGACGCAGAAGAGACGATCGACATCGGTCGGCTCACGCGCGGCGAGCTCTTCGTCTTTCTGCGTGAACATGGCCTGCGCGGCGCGCGGCGCGACACCAACACCAAACTACGCGCCGCCGCGCGTGCCGTCATCGCGGCGCGTGGCGGCGCCGATCCCGATGTTTGAGGAATGCCATGCCCTCGCCTTATGATCTTGCCGATCTCGTCGATCTCAAAGCCTGGCTCGATGTGCAGTCGGACGATGACGATACGCTGCTGGCTTCGCTCATCAGCCAGATCAGCCGGACGATCCTGACCTATTGCGATCGCGCCTCCATCCTGCCATCCGCGCACACGGAGATCCGCGACGGCGGCAATGAGGACGCGATCGTTTTGCGGCAATGGCCTGTAACCGCGATCAGCGCGCTCACGATCGATGGGATCAGCATCGATCCGGCTTCTGCTTTGGTGCCCGGCGGCGCGCGCACGCCGGGCTATGTGCTGGAGCCGGCCGGCCGCGCGCCGCCCGGCCGCATGCAAAAGCTTGCCTTGCGCGGCAAACGCTTTGTGGCCGGCGTGCAGAATATTTCGATTGCCTATCAGGCCGGCTATCAGATCGGCCATGAGATGGCGCTGGTGCCGCTCGCTTCGGCCTATACGATTGCGGCGCAGGCGCCTTATGGGGCTTGGGCATCTGATTGCGGCGTTGCCTATGCGAGCGGGGCGCCGCTGACGGTGGTCGCATCAAACCCAACGACGGGACAATATTCGGTTGCGGCCGGCGTCTATCAATTCGCCGCGGGAGATGCCGACCGCGCGGTGACATTGAGCTATGGCTATGTGCCGGCCGACCTTGCCTTCTGCTGCATGGATTGGGCGGCCGAGCTCTACACCTATCGTGACCGCATCGGCCAGCGCTCGAAGTCGCTCGGCGGACAGGAGACGGTCTCCTTCATCGTGAAGGACGTGCCGGATTTCGTCGCGAGCGCGCTGCAGCCTTATCGGCGTGTGGTGATGCCGTGAGCGATCTCTTCGACATCAGCGCGGTCGAAGCCGCGCTTGCGGCGCGGGCGGAGGAGCTGCGTGCTGCGCTCGAACAACGTATCCAGCAAAAGCTGTCGGGCGAGGTCTTGGCGGTGCGCTCGGGCGCACTGCTCAATTCGATCGCAAGTGCAGTCGACGATGATGCCGACGGTGTGTCGATCGCCGGACGGATCGACCTGGTATGATGCGATTGTCATCAATGGTGCGACCGGCCAATGCACGCTCACGTCTGCGGCATCCTCCAGCTTCGCCAACCGCTTCCGCAATGGCACGATGGATGTTGCGCAGCGCGGCGCCGGACCATTGAGCGTAGCGACGTCAGGTGCCTATACGCTCGACGGATGGATCGTCGTGCCGAGCGGTGCCGGCGTGACGGCACAGCAGGTCGCCGGACGCGGGCCGACGCTTTACAGCTTGAAGATCGCCGGTGCTGCCTCCGTCACCGATGTGATCGTCAAGCAGCGGATAGAAAGCTTTCTCGCCGCGATCTTGTCGGGCCAGACGGTCACGGTACAGGCGCAGGTCTATAACAATACGGGCGCGACCATCACGCCGACGCTCACCATCAAACATGCGAGCGCCCAAGACAATTGGGCGAGCGCGACGAGCGATGTGAGCGGTGCCAATCTGCAGGCCTGCGCCAATGCCGCCTGGACGAAGGTCGCTTATACATTTATCGCGTCGTCGAGCGCCGGCAATGGGCTCGAAGTCTCCTTCGATTTCGGCAATAATTTCGGTTCGACCGCCAATAGCATTCAGCTCACCGAGCTCGACATTCGCGTGACGCCGAACATCGCGACCGGCTTGAACGGCAATCCGCCGGCGGTCGAGCTGCGGCCGATCATGCAGGAACTCGCCTTCTGCCAGCGCTATTATGAAATCCTGAATTACGATTCGGGCGGCGCGGCCTTCTTCGGCCTCGTCTATGGCAGCGGCAACAATCAGGGCTTTTGGTATTTCGCGGTGACGAAACGCGCCGTACCGACGGTCGCGCTCGTGTCGGGCGCGTGGCAAGTAGCGATGCCGACGATCCAGCAAGCCGTCAATTTTGTCCGGCAGCTGAATACGTCGACTGCGCCGTCCTATTTGCTCGGCACGGCGGGCAATGTCGCCCTCTCCGCGAGCGCGGAGCTTTAAGGTCTCACCCAGCGCTTCGCGTCGTCTGACCTCATTAGGAATATGCAATGTTGAGCCACGCAAAATTTTGCGGGGCGCTGACGTTTCAGCGCGCATAGACGTGAAGATTGCCGGCGAAGGCTATCGGCCGGGCGAGCTCGGGCGCGGCGAGGGCGGCGCGAAAAATCTGGTGATCCGCATGGGCAGGATCGCCAATGAACTCCGCCGCGAAGGCCGCAGCGGAATAGGTGCCCCAATTGCGGATCATCTGAAACGACGCACGATCGGCGCTGAAGCGTTCAGCAAGCTGTACGAAGGCTGACATCTCGCGAAAATTGCGCGCCTGTACCACCATGGAGAAATCGAGCCGGTCAATCTCGCCGGCGCGGCGGCGGGCCCCGATGAAGGCGAGATTGGTGCAGAGCCGCTCGAAGTCGCCGCCGCGTCGCAGGACCGCGTAGGTCTCTGGGGTTGCCGCGTCGATCGAGATTTCGACGGTCTGAAGGCGCCCTGACAAATGAAACTGATTGAATGCGCGCTCGTCGAAAAGCAACGCATTGGTGTGAAGATCGATCGCGAGATGCGCGAAGTCAGGCTCCGCCAACTGTTTCAGCACGCCACGAAAGTGCTTGCTCGCGAAAGGATCGCCAGATCCGGTGATATAGACACGTTCTGCCGTCTTCAGCAGGGGTAGAATGAACTGCTTGAAGAGTCCGTCGAGCTTTGCGAGTTCGCTCGTCTCGGCAGTAATAAAATCCGTGCGGCAGGACGGGCAGGCGAGATTGCAGCTGCGGTCATGTGAAAGCCCGATCGCGCGCGGTGGCGGCACGCCATGAATGCCATCGGCAAAGCGGGCCAGCGTTTCTTGGACCTCTTTTGAGCTTCGATGCGGCAGCGTTCGATTAGTGATTGGGCTGCAATAGCGCCGGCTGCAAAAGCGATAACTGCCATCAGTGACGGAAGCGCGGATCCGCCGCGCGACGGGCCCGTCCCAGACTTTCAAAAGATCGCCGTTTAGATCGCCGATCGGCGTCGGCAGCCAATCCGGGCAACAGACATGCGCGTGGCCGCGATTGGTCGTGTCGAGGTGATGAAACGGCCGAAGGCAGACGTGGTCAGCGAGGTAGGCGTTGAGATCGGCGTCGGCGCGTTGCGGCTCGGCGGCGATGCGGCGATGCCGGGTACGGATGCCGATCGTTCGATAGAGAAAATTACGCACTGCAGCATACGCGCGAGACCGCCGTCTCATGAAAATGCCCTGGGATAGAAGACAGCAAAGCTTTACATAGCTCGTCTGTGAAATCAATCCCTCAGGGAAAAGCCCGAAGGACAACCTATGTTCGACCACGCAAAATTTTGCGAGGCGCTGACGCGCGCGCCCTTTCATCTCGGCGAGCCCTTGCGCGCAACGCATGCCGCAACATTGCTCGATGCCGCGGCGGTGCATGATCCGAAGATGGATCCGCGCCGGCTCGCCTATTGTTTTGCGACGGCGCTCTGGGAAACCGAATTCACGCTTTTGCCGATCCGCGAAGCGGGCGAAGGCCGCGGCAAGCCCTATGGGATGCGCGATCCGGCAAGCGGCCAGATCTATTATGGGCGCGGCTATGTACAGACGACATGGAAGGCGAATTACGACAAGCTCAAACGTCTTCTCGACGTCGATCTTGTCGCGCATCCAGATCTTCTGCTCGAACCCCGCTATGCAGCGCCGGCGCTCTTCATCGCAATGGAGCGCGGCCTCTACACAGGCCGCACGCTCCCCGATTATTTCAATGCCCAGACCGAGGATCCGCTACATGCCCGGCGCATCGTCAATGGGCTCGACCGTGCCGAAGAGATCGCCACTCGCTATTGGGCGTTCAAGCGCGCCCTTGCCGCGGCGGAGATCGCCGCATGAGCGTGCTGCCATCCGATGCGAAGATCGCGGCGCTTGTCAATGGCATCTACGGCTATGCGGGCTTTACGCCAATTGCCTTCGATCATCTCGAACAGCCGGACGGTGATGACGGCATTTGCTGGGGCCTGAAACGCGTTGACGATGTCGATGTCATCGTGCTGCGTGGCTCGACGACGCCCGAAGATTGGATGCGCGACTTCGAGGCCATCGCCAATCCCTATACACATCTCGCGCTGGGTCCGGTGCATCCGGGATTTCTCGCCGGCATGGAGCAGGCCTGGACCGCGATGCGTCCGCTGATCGGCGCAAAGGTCGTCGTCAGCGGTCACTCGCTCGGTGCGGCGCGGTCGGCGATCCTGACAGGACTCATGCTGCGCGACGGGTTTGCGCCGCTGGCGCGCGTCGTCTTTGGCGAGCCGCGTCCGGGCTTTCCGCAATTGGCCCAGCGCATCGCGCAAGTGCCGGCGCGCTCCTATTGCAACGGCAATGGCAGGCTCTTCGATATCGTCACCGAAGTGCCGATCGCGATCGGTCCTGAAAACTATGTGCATCCTTGCCCGCTCACTTATGTCTGTGAGCCGCCAGGACCGGAATGGACGCAGCAATGGGGCATCTTCGCCTGGCATGCGATGCCGCTCTATCTCGCCGCGCTTGAAAAGCTCGAAGGACGGATACCGAGCGGGCCGACCGATGCGCCGCTGACGTTCGCCGCCATGCATGCGGCGCTGCATTGAGCCGTCGTCCTTCTGATCCAACGCAATCATTTTCATGATCGGAGACTGCCATGCAAATCGATCCACGCCTATCTTTTGCGTTCAATCTTCTGCTGATGATTGTCTCGGGCATCGCGACGGGCGCCGTGCATTTCACCGGCCTTGTCTCCGATCCTGTCGCGAAAGCGATCATCGGCTGGGCCGGCGTTGCGACCTTCATCTTATCGAGCGTGAATACGGCGCTGCATGGCTATTCGGCGAGCGGCGCCGGGCCTTTCGTAGCACACGTGCAAAAGCCCATGCCGCCGCTTTCCGGCAGAATCGGAGTCTGGGTCGCGGCTGCTTTAATCGGTGCCACGCTCTTTGCCATCGTCCCGCAGCCCGCCGATGCAAAGGCGATCTCGACGACAAAGGCATCTCTTGCGACGCCCGATCAGATCGTCGCCAAGATTCTGCAATGGGTCGCGACTGACGGCAATGCCGATCTTGCGACGGCGATCACGCTCGCAAAGGCCAGCAATGATACGGTGACATTGCCCTGTTGGACGGCGCTGCAAAGCTTTGCAAAAGAGATCGCATCTCTGCCGCCGGCCGATCAATTGCCGAAGCTGCATCTTGCGACCGATGTCGAGATCGCCACCGATCTCATGATCGCGCTCGAGCCCAATTCGCCGGTCGTCGCGCAATGCCAGGCGCTGGCGAATTTTCAGAAGATGACCGCGGTCAACATGGTGACCGGCATCCTCACCGGCGCGCTGTCGATCGGCAAGCTTGCGCCGATCCTGCCCTGATCTTTCCCGACACATCTTATCTACGGAGTTTCCCATGCTTCCTTCGATGAAGCTCGGCAAGCTTGCGCCGAAGCACGACCGCCGCATTCCGATGCTCGCCAAATTCACCACGGCACTGCCGCCGGCGCCTGGCGCTATCGACTGGAGCGATGGCCTCAAAGACTTCGGCATGATGCGCAATGATGTGCTCGGCGATTGCACCTGCGCCGCAGTCGGCCATGCAATCCAGATTTGGACGAAGAATACCGGCGCCGAAGCGACGCTCTCCGACGCGACAGTTGTCGATCTTTACGCGCGCGTCACGGGCTATGCGCCGAGCAATCCCGCAAGCGACCAGGGGGCCGTCGAAACGGATGTATTGAACTATTGGCTCAAGACGCCGGTCGGCGGCCATGCGCTCGACGGTTTCGTCGCTGTGCAGCCGAAAGATATTCGCGACGTCAAGGATGCGATCTGGCTTTTCGGCGGCGTCTATATCGGCCTCGCGCTGCCATCTTCGGCGCAAGCACAAGTCGGTGGCGTCTGGACGGTGCCCGCGCAAGGCCTGTCAGGCGATGGCGCGCCAGGCTCCTGGGGCGGCCATGCGGTTTTTGCTGTCGCCTATGACGGGCGCGGGCTCACCTGCATCACCTGGGGCGGGCTGCAGCGCATGAGCTGGAATTTCTGGGTCGCCTATTGCGACGAAAGCTACGGCCTCCTGGCGAAGGATTGGATCGAACGCAGCGGCGACAAATCCGGTCTGGCGCCGTCCGGCTTCGACATCGCGGCGCTTTCAGCCGACATGAACGCGCTGCGTCAGGCCGCGTGATCTTCTTCCAACATCGGAGTGAGAGAATGGTCGAAGCCATCATTTTGATTTGCGGGCTCGGCGTCGCGCCGCAGGCCTGCACGCCGCGGACGGCGGATGACGTGATTCGCATCAAAGTTCAGCCGGCGGCTTGCGCGATGGCGGCGCAATCCGTCGTTGCCGGCGAAGCCAGTATGCGGGCGCAGGGACGCCAGATGAAAGTCATTTGCGGCAAGGTGTGAAGCCAAGGGGTGAAGCAATGTCCTATGAAGTCTGGGCAACGCTCGCCATTGGTCTCTCGGGCACGCTGATCGGCACGGTGTCGACGATCGTCGTCGCGGCGATCAACCGGCAGCCGGTGCTGGCCGCGGCGGTCGATTCCCGTATCACCATCCTCATCGAGACCTATGAGCGAACGCTGGGCGAACTCCGGATGGAGATCGGCCGGCTCGAACGCAAGATCGATCTCTACGAGAAGACCATCCGCGATCTGCGCGATCATATCGGCACGCTCGAAGCGAAGATCGACGAATTGCAGACGCAGCTGCGGGAGGCCGGCGCGATGAGCCCTTAAACCCCATTTTCCCATCCGGCCGCAGCTGGCCGTTTGGACCGCCTTTGGAAGCCCCCGTCCCGCGCTCGCGGGGCAGGGGCTTTTTTGCGTTTCCGATGCCCCTTCGTCCGGCTCCGGGACCCTGGCAGGGAGGCGCCTGCGGAGCTTTCGCATTCCCATGCGGGGGAAACTCCTCTAGAAGGAGGCCCAAACCTCATATCGGACGAGGGGTGCGTGTCGCCGGGCTTTTCCCGCATGGCGGACAGCATCCATTGTGACCTGTTTGCGAGGCGCGCCATGAGCACAGTCTATGATTTTTCCGCCAAGAAATTGGGCGGCGAGGAGAGTTCTCTCGACAGCTTCCGCGGCAGCGTGCTGCTGATCGTCAATGTCGCGAGCCAATGCGGGTTCACCCCGCAATATGAGGGGCTCGAGGCACTCTATCGCAAATATGGCGACAAGGGTTTCGCCGTGCTCGGCTTCCCCTGCAATCAGTTCGGCAGCCAAGAGCCCGGCAATGCGAGCGAGATCGCGCAGTTTTGCTCGCGAACCTATGACGTCACCTTTCCGATGTTCGATAAGATCGACGTCAACGGTTCGCATACGCATCCGCTCTACGAATATCTGAAGTCCGAGCAGAAGGGCGTTCTCGGCACCGAGCCGATCAAATGGAATTTCACCAAATTTCTGGTCAATCGGGAGGGCCAGGTGATCGACCGCTTCGCCCCGACGACCAAGCCCTCAGATATCGCCCCCGCGATCGAGAAGCTGCTCTAGGCCGAAAGGGCCGTACGGCGGCGCTCGACGGCATGGTAAGGATGGCCGCAGCTCCCCCCTGCGGCTGCGCGTCCTCTGGCAGGCCGAAGCGCGGCTCCATAAGTCAGCGGGACAGATCAGGCGCAAGATGACAGACTTGGTCTGACAATTGGCCTGACAAAAGGAGAAAATACATGGCCGTAAGGCTCGATGGGCAGGCCCCCGACTTTGCCGCCTCATTTGCGGCACTCCTCGCGATGAAGCGCGAGACGGCGGAAGACGTCGATCAGGCAGTGCAGAAGATCATCGCCGATGTGGTGGCGCGCGGCGATGCGGCGCTCCTCGACTATTCGGCGAAATTCGATCATGTCGATCTCGCCAAGCTCGGCCTCGCCGTCTCGAAAGCCGAGATCGCCGCCGCCCGCGCCGCGGTCCCGGCCGATGCGCTCGCCGCGCTGGACCTTGCGCATCAGCGGATCAGCATCTTCCACGAGCGGCAGAAGCCGCAGGACGAAATCTTCACCGATGCGCTGGGCGTCGAACTTGGCTGGCGCTGGCGGCCGATCGAGGCCGCAGGCCTCTATGTTCCCGGCGGCACGGCGAGCTATCCGTCCTCCGTGTTGATGAATGCGGCCCCGGCGAAAGTCGCGGGCGTCACCCGTCTCGTGATGGTCGTGCCGGCGCCCAACGGCCACATCGACCCGCTGGTGCTCGCCGCGGCCGAACTTGCCGGCGTCGACGAAATCTATCGGGTCGGTGGCGCGCAGGCGATCGCGGCTCTGGCGCATGGCACGGCGACAATCGCGCCGGTCTCGAAGATCGTCGGTCCCGGCAATGCCTATGTGGCGGCCGCCAAGCGCCGCGTCTTCGGCATCGTCGGCATCGACATGATCGCCGGGCCCTCTGAAGTGCTGATCCTTGCCGACAAGAGCGGCAATCCGGAGTGGATCGCCGCCGATCTGCTGGCGCAGGCCGAACATGACACGGCGGCGCAGTCGATTCTCATCACCGACAGCGCGGCGCTCGCCGATGCGGTCGAAGCGGCGGTCGAGGTGCAATTGGCGGTGCTGCCGCGCAAGGCGATCGCTGGCCCAAGCTGGCGCGATAATGGTGCGATCATCCTCGTCAAGGCACTTGCCGACGCGGTGCCGCTCGCCGATAAGATTGCTCCGGAACATCTCGAAATCATCTCCGAGGATGCGGATGCCTTGGCCCTGCGCATCGGCAATGCCGGCGCCATCTTCATCGGCGGCTATACGCCGGAAGCGATCGGCGATTATGTCGGCGGCTCGAACCATGTGCTGCCGACCGCGCGTTCGGCGCGCTTCTCCTCGGGCCTTAGCGTGCTCGACTTCATGAAGCGCACCTCGATCCTGAAATGCACGCCCGAGAGCCTCAAAGTGCTCGGTCCCGCCGCCGTCGCCCTCGGCAGGGCCGAGCATCTCGACGGGCATGCCCGTTCTGTCGCTGTCCGGCTGGGTCAAACGACATCATGACAGACGAAGAGCCGAGCCGGCGCAATCGTCTCGTGTCGGTGACGCTCGACGAGGCTTCGATCGGTCGCGGCACAGCGGATCAGGAACACGAAAGACAGATCGCCATCTATGATCTCATCGAGGAGAATTCCTTCGGCTTGCCTGGCCTCGATGCGGGCCCCTACGTGCTGAAGATTGCCTTGCATGAGGCGAAGCTCGCCTTCGAGGTCTGCAATGAGAATGGCGAGACGCTCACCACCCATATTCTGTCGCTGACGCCGTTTCGGGCACTGCTGAAAGACTATTTTCTCGTCTGCGAGAGCTATTATGCGGCGATCCGTTCGGCGACGCGGGCGCAGATCGAAGCGATCGATATGGGCCGGCGCGCCGTGCATAATGAAGCGGCGCAGCTGCTCCTCGAGCGGCTGAAGGGTAAGATCGACTGCGACAGCGACACGGCCCGGCGCATTTTCACTCTCGTCACGGCGCTCCACTGGAAGGGTTGAACCTTTGGCGGCGGGCGAATCAGGCAGCGCTTCTTTGCCGCAAAAGGCGCGCCATCGTCCGCAAGCGGTTCTCTTCGCCTGTTCGGAAAACGCCCTGCGCTCGCCCATGGCTGAGGCCTATGCGCGGCACTATTTCGGCCGCAGCGTCTATTTCGCTTCCGCCGGCGTGCGCAAGGGCGCGCTCGATCCTCTGGCGGTCGCCGTCATGGAGGAACTCGGCATCGATATTTCCAAGCACCGCCCCCACACTTTCGAAGATCTCGAGGATGCGAGCTTCGATCTCATCGTGAGCCTGTCGCCCGAAGCGCATCATAAAGCACTTGAATTCACGCGGACTTTGGCGGTTGACGTCGTCTATTGGCCGACGCTCGATCCTTCCGCCATCGAAGGCACGCGCGAGCATGTGCTCAACGCCTATCGGGCCGTCCGTGATGGGCTTGCCGAGCGCATCATGGCATTTTTCAACCCACGGTCGCCGGCAGCGCCGGATGAGGGAAAAGCTGTGCCCGGCGGCGGTTCGCCGATCTGAGACCGGTGAGGGGCGAAGGCTTTAAGGGGTCAAGGCTTCGGCCCCGCTTTGCGAATGCGCTGGAACGTGCAATGTGCCAAACCGCACGGCGGAGACATTGCGATGAGGCCCAACTCGGCTACACTTCGCACCGCCAAGCTGACGGCATTTCTTCCGCAGGCTTAGCTGCGCGAGGATGAGGTTGCGAGAATAAGGGACGGAGGCTCAGAATTCATGTTGCTGAAATCGATCAATCATAAATCCTTTGCATTTGCCGCGGTGACAACGCTCGCCGTCATCTCTATGGCACAGCAAGCCTATGCCGAAGGTCCCTTTGCGCGTTTTGCTGGCCATTGGCGCGGTACCGGCAAGATTTCAATGTCGGACGGCACGAAGGAATCGATCAGCTGCCGCGGCACCTATTCGGTCGGTGATGCCGGCGCGTCGCTGACGCAAAGCCTGGTCTGCGCCAGCGCCAGCTACAAAGTCGAAGTGAGCAGCCAGGTTGAGGCGCAGGGCGGCCGTTTGAGCGGCAGCTGGTCGGAGGCGACGCGCGGTGCCTCCGGCAGTGTCAGCGGCACGGTCAGCGGCGGCGTCATTCGTGCCGTTGTCACCGGCGGCACCTTCTCGGCGGGCCTGTCGCTCGCCGTCAGCGGCAACACGCAGAATGTGGTGATCCGGCCGCAAGGCTCGACGGATATCGTCGGCGTGACCGTTACTCTGCGCCGCGGCTGATCGCGGAGCAGACTGAATCATTATGGCCGGCGTCGGTTTCCGACGCCGGCTTCTTTTAGCTTCCGAGCTGGCCAGTGCCCGGCTTACGGCGCCGGCTGCTCCAGCGATAGAGCAGCATGATCGTCGGGCGCAGGATCAAAAGATCGGCGACGAGCGCCATCAGCATGGCGAAGGCGCTTAGCCAGCCGAAGAGGCGTAGCGACGGCAGATTTGAGAAGACCGTCACCGCCAATCCGCAGGCCAGCACGATCGAGGTGAGGATCACCGCCGGACCAACGAGGATCGTCGCCCGCTCGACGCCGATCGCCGGATCTTCTTCCGGCCGATGTTCCAGCCGTAGCCGATTGAGGAAGTGAATCGTCGCGCTGAGGCCAAGGCCGAAGGACACCGTCAAGGCGACGACGCTGGCAAACTGCAGGCCGAGGCCGGACACAAGCAGCAAAGCGCCGGAGGCGAAGACCGGGAAGATCGCCGGCATGATCGCGGCAAACATCACCAGCGGGGAGCGGAAGGCGGCGCCGATGAAGGCGGCGACGAAGATGATCTCGACGGTCAGACCGTGATTGAGCTTTTCGATCATCCGCGAGCTGTTGCGCGCCGCGATGACCGCAAGGCCCGTTACGGCAATCTCATAGCCCTTATGTTCGGCACGGACCGTGTCGAGGGACTTGTCGAGCGCATCGACGATCGGCAGCAGCCGGCTTGAATCGACATCCGGCACGCGGCCTTCGACGACGACCGCCTTCTGATCCGCCGAAATGAAGCGGCGGGTCAGATAGTCGGGCAGAAGATTGACATATTGCTTCAGCGTATCGACGTCGTGCCGCCCCATCTTTTCGGCAAGCCATTTGCGCAAGGTCTCGACCGACCAGACATTGCCGATGCCCTGTTGCGCCGCCACCGTATCATGGACGGCGGCGATGGTGGCGAGCGTCTCCGGCGAGTAGAGCGATTGGTCTTTCGGAAATTCGATCAATATGTCGATCGGACTCGCGCCGGTGAGCTCGGCATCGAGCCGTTTGTTGGCTTCGACCGCATGCTGATTGTTCGGCACCTGATCGGCGAGCTGATAGCGGGGCTCGAGGCTCGCATAGACGATGGCGAGGCCGCCGACGATCAAGAGGCTGAGAAGGCTGTAGAAGCCCGGCCGATGCACCATACGGGTGGCGATCCAGCCGCAGAATTTGCGCAGCGCGTCGACGGCGACATCGGCGCCCCGCACGCGGGCGACGAACGCCGCCTCCTTGCGCAGCAGCAACAGGCCGAGAAGCGGTAGGCAGATCAGCACCGACAGCATGGCGATGATGGTCGCGATGAGGCCGGCAAGCCCGAAGGCCCGGATGAGATCGGAATCCGAGAACGTCAGAGCGACGAAGGAGAGCGCCGCAGTCGCATGCGTCAGGACGCAGGCCGGGCCGACGACGAACAGTGCCGTTCGCAAGGCCTCACGCTTACTGTCGCCCGCCAATATGCGATCGCGCGCGGCAAAGGTCAGCTGCATCGAATCTGAGAAGCTGATGACCATGATGAGCGGCGTCATCACGTTCAGGAACATGTTGAGCTGGAAATTCAGCCAGCCCAGCGCGCCGAGCGCCAGAAGAATGGCCAGCAGCGGCGGCGCAGCCGCGATGATCATGAAGGATACGCGGCGGAAGAAGAGGATGGCGATCAGGCAGCCGCCGGCAAAGCCGATCGTATTGTAAAGCAGCCGGTCGCGTTCGACCGCGTTGCGGATCGCGAGCTGCATCACCGGTACGCCGGAGAGTTCGGAACTCAAGCCCGTGCCGGCGAGATCGTCGTGCATGGCGCTGCGGATTTCCGCCACCACGCGGCCGAGCTCATTGGTGCGGACGACCTTCGGTTCGAGCGACAACACGACTAGCGTGAGCTTGCCGTCTTCCGCCAAAAGCTTGCCGCGCAAAATCTCATTCGCCTTCACCTTGTGGATGAAAGCGTCATAGGCGGCGCCTTCCGGCAGCGTATCTGGGAAGAGCGGCGGCGGGATATGCCCGGCTTCCGGCGGCTCGCGCGCCGAGAACATCGAGATGATGCCGCGCGTGCCCTCGATCAATTGCAGATCGGTGACGAGGGTGCGCAGCTTGTCGAGCGAATCGCGTTGCAGGAGGCTGTCGCCTTCGACGACGACCAGCACGTCGAATTCGGACGACGGAAAATTCTTCGTCACCTCTTCATATTGTTTGAAGGTGGGGGTGTTCGAGCGGAACAGCTGGCTCAGTGAATCATCGACCTGGATGCGCTGCACGCCGAAGGCTGCGGCGACGGCCAGGACGACGATGATGACGCCGACCACGATCGGATGCAGCAGCGCGACAAGGCCCATCCGCTCGAGGCCGAAAGCCAGGCGGCGCAGGTGGCGTTCCGGTGCGGATAACCCCTCCTTGCCGAACGATTCGCTGGCAGAGCCCTCATGGGGCGCTTTCGAGGACTCTTTTGCCAGGGTTCGTCTCCATTGAAGGCCTATGCCGGCATTCTAGTGGCCACATAAAGCGCTGACCAGATGCGGTCTTGGCACGGCGCCCTTGTCTCGGTTGACAAAAATCGCGGCGATCTGACGGCGGAGCTGAGACATAAGGCAGCACCCGATCGGCAAGCGCAGCGCTTTTCGTCAGTGTCCATCGCACAGCGCCGGCGTTTCGGCGGGCGCCGAAGCCTCATGCAGTTCGAAGGCGACCTTATGCTTCGTCCTTAGGATCGGCGCATAGCCGATCTCGGTGAGAAAGGCCGGCAGGTCCATCGTCCAGCGCTGCGGGATGAACTCGATCAGCAGCAAGCGCGGCCATAGCGCCTTGCCGACTTGGCGGAAGAAGGGCTCGAGGATGAGATCCTCGGCGCCCTCGACATCGAGCTTCATCGCGTCGATCCGCTCGAAATTTTCTTCCGCGACAATGCTGGAGAGAGCTTTCGCGGGGACGCGGATCTCGCTGCCGTCGCGATCGCCATTGATGATGCGCATCGAGGTCTCGCCGCGATTGTCGGGATCGATGAAGAGGGTGATCTCGGTGTCGCGGTCGGCGACGGCGCAGTCGATGGCCTTGATCGTCGCGAAGGGATTTTGCCGGATGTTGTAGACGAGACGCTCGAAAATCTCGGGCTGCGGCTCGATGGCGAGGATACGGGCGCGGCTGCCGGCGCAGGCGGCGACGAAGAGGCTGTAGCCGCCGATATTGGCGCCGATGTCGAGGAACACGAAATCCTGCCCCATCCGGCTCTGCAACAGCTCGCGCTCGGCGGCGTCGAAATATTGCGGCGTGAACAAAATCCGCTTCTCGCAGACGTTATTATAGGGATAGAGCCGCATCCGCGCGCCGAAAGTCTCGACGTCAAGGGGCCGGCCGCCCAAGACTTTCACCGCCAGCGAGCGGAGAAAAAAGGCGGTGCGCTTGCCCGCCCAGCTCAGTGACGCGCCGCGCGTCAGGCCGAGAATATGCGCGATCGCCCCGCCCGGCCGGTAGCGGCCGAAGAGCGAGAGATCATTGGCTTGCCATTTCGAACGGGTCATTCTGGAACCGAGCGGCGCCGCGCCTGATCTGCAGTGTCGGGCGCCGGAGCGACGCCGCTGAGGGCAATTAGCGCAGGGATCATGGCTTTGTGATGCCGAGAGGGGGGTCGGATGGTCGATATTCTCATGCGATAAGACTATGAGCCAAGCCGCAAGCGCAACTACTCTCTTGCGTCGACGGGGCAAAGTCCTAAATTATCGAGGATAACCAGAAAACCTCTCATTTCCAGCGAGATCCATGACATTCGTTGACGCTCTCGAAGTCCCTGGCCGCAAGACCGGGCAAATCAAATTGCACGGCCCGGACGCCTTCGAGGGCATGCGCAAGGCTGGGCGCCTCGCGGCGGAGGTCCTCGATCTCCTGACCGATCAGGTCCGCCCCGGCGTCACTACCGAGTTTCTCGACAATATCGTCTTCGACTTTGCCTTGGCGCATGGCGCCTATCCGGCGCCGCTCGACTATCGCGGTTACCGTAAGTCGATCTGCACCTCGATCAATCATGTCGTCTGCCACGGCATTCCGGACCGCAAGCCTTTGCGCGACGGCGATATCGTCAATATCGACGTGACCTTGATCGTCGACGGCTGGCACGGCGATTCGAGCCGCATGTATTACGTCGGCGACGTGTCGCGCCGCGCCCAGCGTCTCGTCGAAGTTACCTATGAAGCGATGATGCGGGGTATTGCGGCGGTGAAGCCCGGCGCGACGACGGGCGATATCGGCGCCGCGATCCAGGATTTCGCCGAGGCGGAGCGTTGCTCGGTGGTCCGGGACTTCTGCGGCCACGGCATCGGCCGGCTGTTTCACGACGAGCCGAACATTCTGCACTATGGCCGGCGCGGCGAAGGTATCGTGCTGAAGCCTGGCATGTTCTTTACGATCGAGCCGATGATCAATCTCGGCCGGCCGCATGTGAAGATCCTTTCCGACGGTTGGACGGCGGTGACGCGCGACCGGTCGATGTCGGCGCAGTTTGAACATACGATCGGCGTCACCGAGACAGGCTTTGAGAATTTCACCCTGTCGCCCCGCGGCCTCCACCATCCGCCCTATGCGGCGGGCGCCGCGGCCGCCCAATGACGAAGGCACCGGTCTCCCAGCAACAGGCCGGTGAGGACGCTCCGCATTACTTCGGCCATAGGGAAAGACTGCGCGACCGGTTCATGAGTGCAGGCGGCGATGTGCTGCCCGATTATGAAATGATCGAGCTCATTCTGTTTCGGGCGATCCCGCGGCGCGACGTCAAGCCGCTCGCCAAGGCGCTTCTCGCGCGCTTCGGCTCTTTCGCCGAAGTCGTGTCCGCCCGTCCCGAGCGGCTTAAGGAAGTCGAGCAGATGACCGAGGCGGCGATCATCGAGGTCAAGATCGTCCAGGCGGCGGCCCAGCGCTTTGCCAAATCGAGCCTCGAAAAGCGGCGCAGCCTCACGAGCTTTTCGGCGGTGCTCGACTATTGCCGCACCGCTATGGCCTTTCTCGACCGCGAAGAATTCCGCATCCTCTTTCTCGACAAGAAGAATGCGTTGATCGCCGACGAGGTGCAGAGCATCGGCACGGTCGATCATGCCCCGGTCTATCCGCGCGAAGTTATGCGCCGCGCCTTGGAGCTGAAC
>JBKQRA010000200.1:0-2577 GCA_052144065.1 Methylovirgula sp.
AACTGGACCTGATCGACCAACGGCTCAAGCGAGCGAAAGAAGTTTCCGACAAATGGCCAAAAAGCGAGAATCCGACACCCCGGTAACCGAGAGCAGCGACGACGTGTTCGCTGACATGGGTTTGCCCGAGCCCGAGGAGGAACTGACCAAGGCACAGCTTGTGAGCCACATCCGGCGCGTGATCAAGCGTCAGCGTTTAACCCAGGTTGCGGCGGCGGCCCTCATGGGCATCGATCGGCCAACAATGTCAGCTCTCCTCAGCGGACGGCTCGCGAACTTCTCAAGCGAGCGCCTCATGCGTCTGCTGACTGCGCTAGGCCAGGATGTGGACATCACGGTCAGGACGAAGCCGCGCAACCACGCGCAGGGCCGTATTCGGGTCGTCTGCGAGACATACGCATGAGGTGTCATTGCAAAAATTTTCGAGCTTTCCATTGTATCCCGGAACGCACTGGAGACCGCCAGAGTCGCCTATAGTGCGCTTGAGTACGCCGTAACATAATGATATAATTGATATATTTTCATTGACCGCGCCGCGCTTCAAGCCCAAGTCTGACTTTCGACCGGAATTTTCTCAGGCGAGAGTCGACGATGATCGAGAACGAGGATCGCGCAGCCGACGACGGACAGCCGCCAGCCGCGAACGACAATGGCAATGCAGAAGCACGGCCTCGGATCGACGCGGCGGTATTGCGGATCGCCCGATTGATCGGCCGGCAGATGGCACGGGAAGAGTTCGAGCGGTTGAATGCAGCCAACGACAATCACCTGCCCAAGCAATGAGACGACTGACCATGGAGACGACGTGATGACCAAGGTTGCGCTCTATGCCCGCTATTCGTCCGACAATCAGAACGCCGGCTCGATCGAGGATCAATTCCGCATCTGCCACGAGCATGCCGCACGGGAAAAGTGGACGGTCGTCGGCACCTATCACGACGCGGGCATCTCCGGCTCGAGCGTGATCCTGCGGCCGGGCGTGCAGGCGCTCTTGCAGGATGCCCAGCGCGGAAATTTTGACGTGGTACTGGCGGAGGCGCTGGATCGCGTGAGCCGTGATCAGGCTGACGTCGCGACCTTGTTTAAGCATCTCCGTTTCTTGGGCGTACAGATCGTCACCTTGAGCGAGGGTGAGATCACCGAACTTCATGTGGGTCTCAAGGGCACCATGAATGCGCTGTTCCTCAAGGACCTCGCCACTAAGACTCATCGCGGCATCCGTGGCCGCGTCGAGAAAGGCAAATCTGGCGGCGGTCTCTGCTACGGCTATGACGTGGTGAAGCACACGGACGCCCAGGGCGAGCCGATCCGAGGGGAACGCACCATCAACGAAGCCGAGGCCGAGATCATCTATCGCGTCTACCGCGAGTTCGCCGCCGGCATCAGCCCGCGTGCGATCGCCCGGCGCCTCAATGACGAGGGTGTTCCCGGTCCCGATGGCACCTTGTGGACGGACTCCACTTTGCGCGGCCACGCCGCGCGCGGCACCGGAATCATCAACAACGAGTTGTATGTCGGCAGGTTGGTCTGGAACCGCCTGCGCTATATCAAGGACCCGGCAACTGGCAAGCGCGTCTCGCGTATTAATCCACGCGAGAAGTGGATTACGACAGAAGTTCCCGAGCTTCGCATCGTCGATGACGATCTCTGGCAAGCGGCGAAGGCCCGCCAGGGCGAGATTGCGGTCAAATACGCCAACGTCAACACCGCCACCCGCGCAGCGCAAACCAACCGGTTGAACGGCAAGCACCGTCCGCGTTCGCTTCTCTCCGGCTTGCTGATCTGCTCCTGCTGCGGTGGTCCCTATGCCTTGCGCGGCCAGGATCGCTATGCCTGTTCCAACCATGTCATGAACGGAAGCTGCACCAATAGCCGCAGCATTACCCGCGAGTTGCTGGAAGCCCGCATGCTGGCCGGACTCCGTGAGCGGCTCATGGCGCCGGAGATCGCGGCCGAGGCCATGCGCGCCTATGCTGAGGAAACCAACCGCCTCAATCACGAGCGCCGTACCAGCGGCGATGCCGATCGCCGCGAGTTGGACAAGCTCATAAGATCAATGAAGGAAATCGTCACTCTCATCGAGGAGGGCGGCGGCAGCCGCGCCCTGGTTGTGCGGCTGCGCGAGCTTGAAGTGCGAGAGGATGAACTGAAAGCCCGCCTCGCCCACGCTCCGGTGGACATTCCGGACATGCACCCGAATGTCGCCGGCATGTACCGCCGCAAGGTCGAGCGGCTCGCAGAAGCGCTTCGGCATCCGCAAGAGCGCGACGAAGCGGCCGAAGCTATTCGCGCCCTCATCGAGCGCATCACGCTCACGCCCGGCCCGAAACGCGGCGATCTCGCCGCGACGCTCCATGGCGACTTGGGCACTATCCTCGAATGGACAGCCCAAAAGAAGAACACTCCCGGTGCTTTCACATCGGGAGTGTCGGTTTCAGTGGTTGCGGGGACAGGATTTGAACCTGTGACCTTCAGGTTATGAGCCTAACGAGCTACCAGGCTGCTCCACCCGGCGACAATGCTCGACGCTGCGGCGCCGTGAACTTTGTGGCATAACTACTATAGCACCTAAACGTT